>DATMAT010000033.1 GCA_035559815.1 Thermodesulfobacteriota bacterium | reverse complement strand
CGGAGTTGGTAATTAAGGAGGTACGGAGAGATGAATTTCAGGCAAGAGTACGGGGATTATTCAGCACAGGAAGCAGTGGACGCCA
Organism: Thermodesulfobacteriota bacterium; assembly: GCA_035559815.1. Lineage (NCBI taxonomy): Bacteria > Pseudomonadati > Thermodesulfobacteriota > Thermodesulfobacteriota bacterium. Next base: position 69,724 of record DATMAT010000033.1, on the reverse strand, counting down.
TTCTAACCTTACTTGAGCGCGAAGGGGTTCAAATCGACCAAAAAAGCCTCACCTGGACTCTAGTCGGGGCGCTTTTTGATAAAGGTGTGATAAGCAGGCAGGAATTTGAGCACATTTATTATTTGATCAAGACACAAAGGAATGGTAATCATAAGTTCAAGGAAAGTAATTCTTGATGTTGGGATAAGGTTTCTTCTTGAAAACTCTTGTCGCCACCCGCTTGAGGTGAGATTGCTTTAAGGAATCTACATCTGATGAAGTCCTGCCAGGTCTAATTAGACTAATGTGTGATAACCTAGATTTAATATTAGATACATCGTAGCAAGAACTTCTGACCGGGACTACTGGTCATTCCCGCATGTTACCAGATTAATACTTTTGAATACAAGCTTAAGCTGAGGTCCTCTGCTTTGTCATTCCCACGAAAGTGGGAATCCAGTTTTTGATTATGGATACCCGATTAATGATTTCGGGTATGACAAAGAGGCAGGAATTTGATGAGATTTGCCTATCCAAGAATCGATATGACACTATCTGAAATTTCAAATTCTGACTCTTGCAACTAATGGCCAAGGTAGTAACACTGCTAAATCCGTCCGTTTTCACTCCTTACAAATATTTCCTAATGATTGCTGTCATGCTTGAACGTTTTTAGGCATAATTAAAGCAACCGTTATAAACATCATGGGTGATGTCGTGAATGCATTTGTCACCGGGGCGACCGGGTTCATAGGCGGGCGCTTGATAGAGGAGCTACTCGAGCGAGGGGTGGAGGTCAAAGCCTTGGCTAGAGACCGGGAAAAGGCGCTTTCGCTGCAAAAGCGAGGCATAGAAACAATCATCGGCGACATCACGGACAGGGCTTCGATAAAGGGGGCACTTAAGGGTTGCGACGTACTTTATCAGTTGGGGAATGTAGCCAGTTGGTGGCTAAAAGACATAAGCATTTATTATAAAGTCAACGTCGATGGCACGAAAAACATAATGCTTGAGGCGCTTGAGGCCGGTGTTAAAAAGGTGGTCTACACTAGCAGCTTAGCTTCTATAAGACAGCCAAGGGGAGAAATTGCCACCGAAGAGACCGGGCATAGAAGGGATTTTGAGAGCCATTATGGAAGGTCGAAATTCCTAGCGGAGAGAGAGATATTGGAGATCCACCGAGAAAAGGGACTTCCGGTAGTAATTTTGAATCCGGGGGTAGTGATGGGCCCGGGTGACTTGAAGACTTTTGGAAGAACGATAATCGACCTTCTGAACAGCCGGCTTAAGGTCAGGTTCTTTGAAGATAGTATGATCCCTATCGTTTATATAGACGATGTGGTAAATGGCCACATTCTTGCGGCGGAGAAGGGAAGGGTTGGGGAGAAATACATACTGGTTGGAGATAACATTAGCATTGGAAATTTATTCGAGCTAATTAACCGGATTGCCGGCGCTCCTATTCCCAATAGACAAATTCCTCCTTCCTTGATGAAATTTATCGCCCATAGCCTGGAAGTAAGATCTTTCTTCACCGGGAGGCCGCCTAAATTTGCGGTGGACGGTCTGAGAGCGATGGAGGTCGGTGCCGCTGGCTCAAACAGCAAAGCGAAAAGGGAGCTGGGATTGAGTTTTACACCTTTGGAGGAGGGGTTTAAAAAGACGATAGATTGGTATAAGACAAACGGTTATGTTTTTTGACTAAATCTGGGAGGCTAATTTTAGTTACGGTAATTGTTACAGTTGACAAGGTATGTAGAATTATTTGACAATATATGTAAGTTATGATAGCTATTAAAGTTTACTTTTGATAAGAGTGTTTCTCAAAGCGGATATGTTCGAGGGGATTTCTGAAAAGCTAAGCTCAACGTTAAAGAAAATAAGAGGCTATGGAAAACTTAGCGAGGATAACATCCAGACTGCGCTTCGTGAGGTGCGTCTCAGCCTATTAGAGGCCGACGTAAACTTCAAAGTAGTCAGGGATTTTGTAGAATCCGTAAAGAGCCGTGCCCTAGGACAGGAAGTAATACAGAGCCTCACCCCGGGCCAGCAGTTTATAAAAGTAGTCTACGAGGAGCTGGTCAAGGTTCTCGGAGAGGAAAGTTCTGAGCTAAACCTCAAGACCACTCCACCCGTGGGCATAATGCTCGTGGGATTACAGGGGTCTGGAAAAACTACCACCACCGCAAAACTGGCGAAATCAATCAAGGAGAAATACAAGAGAAAACCTTATCTGGTACCCGCCGACGTATATCGGCCAGCGGCCATAGAACAGCTTAAAGTTCTTGCGGAGCAGGTCGGTGCCGGCGTTTATGATACTCAGCCTGGCGCAAATCCGGTAGAGATTTCCAAGGAGGCCCGGTCCGCCGCCCTCTACGGCGGATATGATGTTTTCATCATCGACACTGCGGGCAGGCTTCATATAGACGAAGATCTGATGGAGGAGCTCAGAAGAATAAAAGAAGAGGTAAACCCTCATGAGATACTTCTGGTTGCTGATGCCATGACCGGCCAGGATGCGGTTAATGTGTCCACCAGCTTTAACCAGGCCCTCGATATCGATGGAATTATACTCACCAAGATGGATGGCGATGCCAGGGGAGGTGCGGCACTCTCCATCAAGGCGGTGACTGGAAAGCCGATAAAATTTTTTGGAACTGGAGAAAAACTGGATGCTCTTGAGGTATTTCATCCGGAGAGAATCGCCTCGCGGATTTTGGGCATGGGAGACATGCTTACCCTCATCGAAAAAGCGCAAACTGCGTTTGAGGAGAAAAAAGCCGAAGAGATGGCTAATAAGCTCCTCAAGAATGAATTCGCACTCTCCGATTTTAAAGAAGCAATGCTGGCTATGCGTAAACTCGGCTCCTTAGAAAACATGACGGAGATGATTCCGGGAATGAAGCAGATTGCCAAAAACCCCAAGGCTCTGGATATGGCGGAGAAAGAGATTAAGAAGACTATTGCTATAATCGATTCTATGACACTTAAGGAAAGAAAAAACCACACTATACTCAACGGAAGTAGACGAAAAAGGATTGCAAAGGGGAGTGGTACCAGGGTTGAGGACGTAAATCGGGTTATCAAGAACTATGTGCAGATGCGGGACATGATGAAAAACATGGGCAGGATGGGTAAACTTGCCAAAAAAATGATGAGATTTATGTAGGTCAAATTCTAGTGGATACCTGGTAAAATCAAGGGAGGTAAATAGATTGGTTAAGATAAGACTCATGAGGACCGGAGCGAAAAAGAAACCTTTTTACAGGATCGTTGCCGCTGATTCACGCGCACCCCGCGACGGTAAGTTTTTAGAGATTCTGGGCTATTATGACCCGCGGAAGAAACCACATATACTGGAGGTGAAAACCGATAGGGTAAAAGATTGGATAGAGCATGGTGCTCAACTCACGGAGAGGGTAGAAAAACTGATTTCGAAGCTCGCCTGAATGCACGCACGGGACTAGCATGAATATCGTCCAAGATATCAGATAAAAACCTTAGGAGGTATAAGTGAGATGGAAAAGCTAAAGGAGCTGGTGGCCTACATTGCGAAATCTCTAGTGGATAACCCGGACAAAGTTGAGGTGCGAGAAGTTACCGGCGAACAGACTGCAGTGCTGGAACTCAAGGTTGCTCCTGAAGACCTAGGTAAGATAATCGGAAAACAGGGGAAAACAGCCAAAGCTATTAGAACCATACTTGGTGCTGCAGCCGCTAAGGCGCGGAGACGGGCTGTCCTAGAAATTCTGGAATAAAGAGCTCCATACCCCTCAAATTAAAAATGGGACTTATCCCATTTGGAAAGGTAGTGAAAGTACACCGGTTTAGAGGAGGAATAAAGATACTTCCTTTTAGCCGTGAGCTTTATAATCTGTACGGGCTGGAGAGGGTTTTTATACAAAAAAAACAGGGTGAAGAGCCTGACGAGTACAAAATCTTGGGCAAGGTTTTTGAGAAAGATTCTGCAGTGGTAGAACTCTATGGGGTAACAACGTTAGACCTAGCTCAAGAGTTTACAGGATGTCTGGTTATGGTTGATACTTCTGACCTCCTAGAGCCCGAAGAAAATGAATATTACTGGTTTCAACTAATAGGGCTCGAGGCTTACACCACCGAGGGAGTGTATATCGGCAGAGTAAAAACCTTGATGGATAGGACCTGGCAAAGCCTGCTAGTTGTCGAGGATAAGAAAAAGGAATTTCTGGTCCCCATGGTCGATTCCATAATAAAGGAGATAAGCCTTAAAGACTCACGCATTACCATCTTGCCTATCAAAGGACTAATTGATTGAATGTTTTGATCTAACCTCGATAGTTCTTTCCTTCATATTTAGTCATGAGATACGACATTCTTACCATATTCCCCCAGTTCTTTGAGTCCATTTTCTCGCTCGGAATTCTGAATAAGGCGCGGGAGAAGGGATTGTTCGAAATTTACACCCACGACGTAAGGAGTTTTTCCGACGATAAGCACCGGACGGTTGACGATAGCCCTTATGGAGGTGGAAGCGGTATGGTGATGACGCCCGAACCACTTGGCCGGGCCATAGAGTCGACAAAAGTAGAGGGACTGAAATGTGTGGTTATACTGACCACCCCACAGGGCGAAAGGTTATCCGACAAAGTGGCCAGGGAGCTGTCTCGGTATGACCAGATAATCTTGGTCTGCGGAAGATACGAGGGCATAGATGAAAGGGTAAGAGAAATCTATGTGGACAGGGAAATCTCCATCGGAGATTACGTGTTGTCGGGCGGGGAGTATGCGGCCTCGGTGATAATAGATGCGGTATCTAGGTTCATTCCCGGCGTGCTCGGTAATGAAGGGTCTCCTTACGATGATTCCTTCGTAGACGGTCTACTGGAGTATCCCCAATATACTAGGCCGGAAGAGTATAAAGGGAAAAGGGTTCCCCAGGTTTTGCTGTCCGGGAATCACCAGGAGATTGCCAAGTGGAGGAGGAAGGAGAGTATTAAAAGAACGTTCCTACGTAGACCGGACTTGCTGGATAGAGCTAATCTCAAGAAGGAGGATTTTCAATTTTTGAAAGAAACCAGGAGGCAAAACCCCCCTTCCTTCAGGGTATATGTTGCATTAGTTCATTATCCAGTTTACAATAAACGCTTTAAAATTGTAACTACTGCCTTCGTAAATCTGGATATCCACGATATATCAAGGGCGGCTAGGGCTTATGGGATAAAGGTTTTTTTTCTGGTGCAACCTTCCCGGGAGCAGCAAAGACTGGTGGAAAGGGTGCTTCAGCATTGGATGGAAGGACCCGGTTCGTCATTCAATCCTACCAGGGTCGAAGCGCTCAAGCTCGTTCGGATTAAAAACTCGCTCGACGAGGCCATTAAGGAAATTGAACAAATAGAAGGGGTAAGACCCAAGGTAGTAGTAACCGACGCAAGACCAAGGGAGAACACGATTGGCTACTCCGAGCTAAAGGAAAGGATTTTTGGCGGTACTGAGGCGTACCTGCTTCTTTTCGGTACCGGGTGGGGAATTGCCAATGAGGTGATGGAGAGCGCTGACTTTGCCCTAAAACCAATCGAAGGCTTGACCGATTACAATCATCTCTCGGTAAGGAGTGCAGCTTCCATAATACTAGATAGATTATTCTCGAGTAAAATATGAGGGAGGACAAAGAAAATGAACGTCATAGATGAAATCGAAAGGGCGGCGATGAGGGCGGATTTACCCGCTTTTCGTCCTGGAGACACCGTCGCCGTACACTATAAAATCAAGGAAGGGGACCGGGAAAGGATTCAGGTTTTCGAGGGTGTAGTGATAGCGAAAAAGGGCGGCGGGGTAAGAGAAACCTTTATCGTCAGGAAGGTCTCGTATGGGGTGGGGGTAGAAAGGATATTCCCCCTACATTCTCCCTTGATCCAGATGATAGAGGTCAAGAGACAGGGAAAGGTGAGAAGGGCAAAGCTCTACTACCTAAGAGGCCGCTCCAAGAAGGCAAGCAGGATAAAGGAGAGAACCGGCTTTGAGAAAAAGGGGAAGGAAAACGCACAAGCTGAGTGAATGGAGTAAAGAAAACTTAGTAGTTCTGTCCCGGCTTATACGGTAACCAGAACTTAATCAAAGAGACAATGTCTTAGCAAATCGTATCTAATAGAATGATATTCACCTTTATAAATGTCACTCTTGAGTAACGCGATATAGTCTATATTTTTAGCTTCTTCGCCGCTGAGTCTACCCTGAGCCAGCCGAAGGGTGGCTACAGAATGAATGGGCATTTTTATTTCTCTTTACCAGCGGATAAACCACCGCTCATGCTTGTCGAAGCATCATACCGAGTCTGGTCGAAGTATGAATTTAGAACGCAGGGAGTTCGTCCTTCGACCCTTCGGCACAGCTCAGGACAGGCTGGGCTCAGGACGAACGGGGTATTATTGACAAGTCATGGTATTCGGAATGACAGTAGTGGAAATATAAGGGGGAATGTAACCGTCTCTATGCCGCATAACTCAAATACTACTAATTTTTCCCCTCTCCTTTAACCTTTTCATCACATGAACCATCCTGTGTATGGCGGTGTAGGTGGAGAAAAGGAGAATTACAATCAGTGCAAACCGGAGTAGATAATCGTCGGGTCTTAATCCCAGTGCCGAAGTCGCCAGGTTGCCTAAAAAGTTAAATACTGAGAGCACGCCCAAATATACCACCCTTTCTGTCCTCTGCATGATGCCTACTTCGCAGTCTACCCCCAGACCCTCGGCCCGGGCCCGGGTGTAGCTGACCATCATAGTCATGCATAGGATAAGGAAGACCACATAGGAAAAAAGGCTATGGTGAAAGTAGCTGAGAATCCCCAGATAGATAAACGCCTCCGAAAATCTATCCAGGCAGGAGTCAAAAAAGGCCCCATGCTCACTATTCAATCCCTGGGCCCTGGCTACCCGTCCATCGAAGATATCAAAGGTCGAGCCGGCCAGGAGAAGTATTCCGGCAAGAAAAATCCATCCCAGGTGGAAAAAGATTCCGGTTATGATAGAAACGATCAAGGTTGTGATTGTAAGAATATTGGGATGAACCCTTTGTTCGATCAGATAATCCTCGATAGGGCGTATCATGAGTAGCCACCAGGTCTTAATACCAACCCCCAAGAGTTTTGATGACGGCGGCTCTTTCTTACCCTTGGCTCTGTCTACTACTTCCTCGGGAAGGGACATACGGCACTCCTCGTGTTTTTCGAATAAGATTTAGATTCTATACTACTCAACAAGGCAAAAATACATTTTTTTGACGTCGGCCATGCCTCTTAGAGAAGAGAGATATATATACGGGTCTTATTTTCATGTTGAATCCGCAATCCCTTTAAATAACGACTTTAAGGCAAGCTACAAATCCACTCATTATTTTAGCTGTAAAAAAGGCAAATTTAAATAAGGAAGAAGGCCGGCCCCAGGGTTATTAACCCCAGCCAGTAAGGTTCATTTGCCCTGTTTCAATCATTGAGAGTGATAAACCATGACTGTATCTCTTTTACCTGCCGCCTCAAGTCTAGTCCTAACAACCTGGCATCCTCTTCAGTCCTGAACATTCCAACCCTGACCCGGTGCCAGGTGTCTTTCCCCAGGCCACCAGCTTTTTTTACAAAAGCCGGATACCCCTTTGATTTAAGGGCCTTAGCGAAATCGACGGCGTCGCTTTCTCTCTTGAAAGCGGCTACTTGGACGGTATATAGGGTATTTGCCTCGACTGGAATAAAGGATGCTATCTCCTTTGGAGCGGGGTCTTCTGTATTTGCCTCCGCATCTACTTCTTCTTCTGCCCGTATAAAAGGTGTTGGGGTTTGAACCGGGAATAAGGAAGCGGTTTGATTATTGGATAACGATTCGTCCTCCCTGGTTATTTTTTCATCAGTTTTTGTCTCCTCTTTCTCCGTGTTTATACGTGGTTCCAAATCTTTTTTGGCTACGGAAGGAGATGGAGTAAGTTCGGGCAAGGTTTCTGTCCTGGCGGTCTCTTTTTCCCCGGTCTGGGCCTTTTGTCCGGCGGGTGTTATGGATGAAGGTTTTTGCTCTTTGGTTTCTTTTTCGATATAAGCTTTCATATGCGGGGCCGGAGTCTCATTTCTAAAGCCTAGAGAGGTCACACCTTCTCTTTTTAGCCCTTTTTTACTCTGCGGCGCGCTGAAGACCTGCTCTTTTTTTTCTCCTGAGATTGGTTTCGCAGTATCTTCCTCAGGCTTTTTGGAAAAGGCTACCGTTTCTTTAGCCTGCGTCTCTTCTTTATTTACTTGCACCTGTGCTCCCGACTGTTTTTGCTGCTGAGGGGTTATAGGTTGAATCTCTTTCTTCTGTCTATCTGTTGGCTCTATCTTAGGAAGCTGCTCGACCTGGTCAGGGACTTGGTAGGCTTTGGCGGGCATAGGCGTCTCAATTTTTTTGTCTTCCTCCGTCTTAGCTACTTCCCTAGATTCATTAGGATGGGTTGGCACCAGGGCCGTCTGTTTGTCGGGTAAGACGGACACTTCCGGTGTCTCTTTTAATTTTTGGGTGAAGGTCATCTCTTTAGCCCATTCTTCCTCATCCTTTTTTGATTTTTCTCTTGTATCGGATATGACCGGCTGTTTCCGGGTGGCTAGAGTTTTTTCTTCGTTAATCTTGACGACGCGAAGGTTGTTAAAACTTCGCTTTACTATTACTGTTCCCTCTTTAAGCTCTATATCCGTTATTCCAACTACGTCGCCCGGGCTCTCAAAAACAAGCTTCCTCGGAGACTCCGCAATTATTTTTACCGGTTTGCCCCCCATCTTTAGCAGAGTGGTATCGAAATCTCCGTCGAAGGGGCCCATGATTTGAATCGGCTTTCCCCCTCGCCCTATCATCGGACATAGATAGTCCCAAGGAGAAGGATTTGAGGCCTGTTCAAGTAAACTGGTATTGGCTCTAACCGGGACTATAGCCCGGGCTAGCTCGTGGTTTTCTTTGTTCATAACGATGATATAAGTTGCACTTCCGGTCAAACTGATGGGAATGGTCCATTTAATTTTCTCCGTAATGGGAATCCGGTCTTTTTCTAACTCAATAAAATACTCACTTAATTTTTTTCTATTTCTGTTCTTATCATACTCATCATGGCCTGTCGGCTCCAAAGCTACCGTGCCTGAAATTTTATCACCCGATGCCAAGCCGTCTGGGAGGAAGATTGTAATACCGCCTTCGGGAGTCTTGAACGTGGTTATATATAGGCCGTGGAGTATCTCCACTTTAACTTCCTGGCTAATCGCCGAAATGGGAGCCAAGACGGCTAAAATAAAATAAATTATAGATAATAGTCTAGAGAAGCTCATAAAACCCTCGACCAGGCTGGATTTTATCAGTCGTTTATGGTTGCAAACGCCAATCGTATGATATCCGGCTCGCGATTCTTGATATTGTTTGAATAGAGTCGGGCATCTTCTCTGGTTTTGAATGTTCCTATACGTGTTCTATACCAGGTACCCGAACCGGGGATGTCCACTTGCTTCAAAAAAACGGGGTAACCCCTTAATCTTAGGGCTTCCAGAAGCTCTTTAGCCTTTTTCTCGTCTTGAAACGACCCTACTTGGACCGTGTATTTCCCCTCCGGGTCTATTTTGGGTAGAGCCTCTAACTCTTCTTGCGGTTTGGCTATCTCTTTCAGTGTCTCCGTTTCTTTCTTTTCTTCTTTGCCTTCCGGAATTGGAGCAAGCTCTTGGGGTGTTGATGCTTCTGTTTGTGTTTCTACGTTTGTTTCTGCGGGCTTGGCGGAAACCGCAGTCTGCTCGGCTCCTTTCTCCTCTGGTGCGGCCGGGGTCGTTATTGGAGTAGCCATAGGCTCTTCGACGATTTCTTTCACCTCGATTAGCGCTTCCTCTGGTTTAGTTCGTGCGGATGTCTGTTCTCTAGGGGGCTCTTCTTCATTTTCATTAGCCTCGTCGCTTATTTTTTCCCGCTCGGCAACTTCTTTGCCTGAGGGCTCCTTGGACTTCTCTACCTTGGCTATCTCGGCTTTCCCATGGTCGCCGAGACCTTTTCCCACTATTACACCTAGGCTGAACGAAAGCATGAATAAAAAGAGGAAGCCCAGGAATAAATAAAGAGTCTGATGGGTATTTGCGTTTTTTCTTTCTCTCATGGTCACATCCTCTCCGGCGCGGAAACGCCGAGTAATTTGAGCCCGTTTTTTATGACTGTTTTAATACAACCTATAAGGTAAAGTCGAGCGCTGCTGAGTTTGAGGTCATCCCCGATTACCCTGTTTTTATTATAATAGATGTGAAAATCAGAAGCTATTTCCTGCAAGTAAAAAGCTATTTTATGGGGCGAAAGCGATATGGCGCTGTCTGTTACCACCTCTGGAAAAACCAAGAGCTTCTTCACTATTTCTATCTCCTCGGGCAAACTGAGGAGATGCAAAAAATCTTCAGAAGGAGCGAGCCTTCTCTCTCTCGCTTTCTCAAATACGCTGCCGATCCGGGCATGGGCATACTGAATATAGTAAACCGGGTTTTCACTAGACTCCTTTTTGGCCAAATCCAAATCGAAATCAAGATGAGCTTCCGAGCTTCGCATCAGCAGAAAAAACCTCATCACATCACATCCGACCTCCTCTATAACCTCGCGCATGGTAACGTAGCTCCCGGCTCGTTTGGACATGGAAATTTCCTTTCCATCTTTGACCAGTCTGACGAACTGAATCAACACTGCCTGAAAAAAGGAGTCATCGAACCTCAATGCTCTTAGTGCCGCTTTAAGCCGCGCCACATGGCTATAGTGGTCTGCCCCCCACACGTTTATCAATCTTTTAAATCCCCTCTGGATTTTATCGTAGTGATAGGCGATGTCGGAGAGAAAATAGGTCGGACTGCCGTCTCTTTTTACCAGCACCCAATCCTGAGAATCTCCAAAGTTAGAAGCTTTAAACCAGAGCGCTCCATCTCTCTCTTCTAATGCCCCAAACTCGTTTAATTTGTTTTTGATTATGCTTAACCTGTTTTCTCCTCTGAGTTCGGACATGGGCGCATAAATTTTTTCTCTTTCACTATACCAGCTATCAAATTTCACGCCGAGCGTGTTTAAATCCCTCTTTATCTCCTCCATAAGCCTGTTCTCGGCGTATTCTCTGCAGTAATCAATAGCTTCTTGCTCCGGCAATTCAATAAGGGGCTCTATATTTTTTTTGTCCTTTAATTCGACTGCAATTTCTTTTATGTAATCTCCATGGTAGCCATCTTCCGGCATCTCATCGTTAATCCCAAAAAGCTCCTGGTATCTTCTGTAGACGGAGAGGCCGAGCAGTTCCATCTGTCTGCCCGCGTCGTTGATGTAGAACTCCCGGGTAACGTCGAAGCCACATGCATTTAGTATATTCGAGATTGCGTCCCCTACTGCGGCGTTTCGGGCGTGTCCCATGTGAAGATAACCGGTGGGGTTTGCACTCACGAATTCGACGATTACTTTTAGTCCGTTTCCAATCGGAGACCTTCCGAACCGTTCTCCCAGTTTTTCGATCTCGAGGAGCTTATTCAGTATAGCTTCTTCTTGGATGAAGAAGTTTATAAAACCGGCTCCGGCAATCTCCACCCTTTTGAGTATGTTTTTACTTTCTCCGGGCAGATTCTGGATGATCAGCTCCGCTACCTCTCTCGGTTTTTTCCCAAGCTTCCTGGACAGAATTAAAGCTATATTGGTCGAGAAATCACCGAATTCCCTCTTCTTAGGGGTGTCAATTTCTATTTCTGTATCGAAATCCGCAATATCGCTTTCTTTTCTGAGGGTTTCTAAAGAGTGGGCAACCAGTCTTTGAATTTCTGCTTTCATTCTCAGCTTTAAAATTACATAATATGCGTGGAAGTTACAATAAATTCAAAGAAGCATAATGCTTTTAGCTCGAGTCGGTGATCCTATTTTTCGGTAATAAGGTCGGGGGAAAGGTGTGCTATATCGTTTATAACTTCTACCCTGGTGTATCCGTTTTTGAAGAGGACCAGGTTTTTTGAGGTGGCCTGGAGCTTAAACCTGGTAAATTCGGTAAGCCCGACACCGGTGAACTTGCAGAGAAGTGCTACGATCGTAAGATTGTGGCTGACCGTGACGACGGTTTCATCCGAATGCCTGTTCGCTATACCTTCTATTACCCTCCAAGCCCTTTCTTGAACCTCTTTCAAAGATTCGCCGCCGGGGAGTCTAACCGTCTCGGTATTTAACCTCCATTCCATCATCAGGTCAGCATATCTTTCTCTTATTTCTACGAAGGTAAGTCCTTCTAGCTCTCCCTGGTCCATCTCTCTCAATCCACGCTCCAGGCGCACGGGAAGGTTATGATATCTGGCTATGGCATTTGCAGTGTCCGTTGCCCTTTTCAGGTCGCTGGAATAGATGGCGCCAATGTTTTCGTCCCGAAGTGATTTAGCCAGTGCTTCTATTTGTTTTCTTCCATTGCCGTTTAATTCCACATCGGAAAACCCCTGGCATCGGCCTATTCGGTTCCAGTCGGTCTCTCCATGTCGAACAAGGATGAGGTTCATCTTTATTCTGTGCTCGTTATAATGAAGGATTGTTGGCGAACTTAATTTCCAACCCCTCTCTTTTTGCCTCTTCTATTAGTTCTGGGGGAGGAGGGGTTAAAGGCGAAGCTTTATATATAGCCTTAACGCAGAAATCGTCAAATGCCGGATTTCCCGAAGATTGCTCCACTCTCACATCATAGACCCTTCCATTTTCGTCAGCTTTAAAAACCACTACGGTCTCGAGGCTTCCATCTGTAGGAATGGTCTGAGGGACTTTCCAACTGTTTCTTATTTCCTCACGTACTCTTTGTATAAACAGGTTAATTACCGCTCCGCTTACAGCCCCACTTCCTGCTCGCCCGGTTTGGTAATCGCTGTTGGTTCCCTCTATTGTCGAAGACTCTGCCTCCGCCACCTGCTTCTCTTGGTGTACGCTTTTCTCTATATCCTCTATTACACTTCGTCTCTGCTTATCGGCCACGCTTTTCTGCATGTCTTCGAGAACTCCCTTTCTTATTTCTTCAAAACTGGGCTCCTTTTTCTTTGGAGGTTCTTTTTGTGAAGTAGCTTTGGGAGGCGGCGTTGGCTCCGGTTTTTTGGCTATTTCTTTTTTCTCTTCTTTCTTCTCCTTGGAATCCAGTACGATGGTATCTTTTTTCTTGGGTTCTTCCTTTACTTTGGGTGGTTCCTCCTTTTTTACCTCCGCCTTTTTAGGTTCCTCTTTCTTGGTCTCTTTTGGGGGTTCCTTTTTGTCAGGCTTGGTAATCGCTACTTTTTTCTCCTTGACCTCTGGAGGCTCCTCCTTTTTCTTTACCTCTACTTTCTCTGGTTCTTCTTTCTTAGTCTGGGGTGCTCGTTCTTTCTTCTCCACGGGGGCAGATTCTACCCTGCCTCCGCCTATCCTCTCCACCTCAGAAAGTGATACTAACCTTCCCTCTATGGTTTGCGGCTCTCCGCTATACCGGGGTGCTCCGAACCCCCAGAAGACGGCTAAAAGCAATATAACCCCGTGAAGGGAAAGTGAAAGAACGACTCCCCAAAACCAAGAAGATTGCCCCGATTCTATACTGCTTGAACGACCCATTTTCTTATTTATCGAGAGAGCCGTTTACCGATGGAGGTTCTGTGACCAGTCCCAGCTTGTTGACGCCGGCCTTTTTAATCTCGGCCATCACCTCCATCACCGTACCATAAGGGACATTAGAGTCAGCTCTTAGAAATACGTCCTCGTCTTCTATCCTTTTACCGTGGGTCCTTACAAGGGTGCGGATCTCTACTTTGAGCTCGGATAAAGAGTATTGCTTTTTCTCTATGAATATCTCTCCCTTTTCGTTGAGGGTGATCACGACCTTTTTCTCCCTCTCCGCGGCGGGCATAGGCTTGGACTCTACCTTTGGCAGGTTCACGTCAACACCCTGGTAAAGTATGGGAGCCGTGACCATAAAAATCACCAGGAGAACAAGCATAACGTCCACGAAAGGGGTAACGTTGATTTCTGAGAGTACGGTGCGTCCTTCGTTATTGTTTGTCTTCATGCCCATTTTAAGTTTCCCTACATCTTGGCCAGGTATCTTTCCACTATATTAAGAAATTCCGCGGAAAAGTTCTCCATCTCCACGGCTATTCTTCTTACCCTGTTTACAAAATAATTATAAGCAACAACGGCCGGAATTGCAGCGGCAAGACCTATCGCCGTCGCTATCAGTGCTTCGGCTATCCCCGGAGCCACCGCCTGAAGGGTGGGCACACCTTCACTCCTGGCTAGTCCTATAAAAGAGGTCATTATTCCCCAGACCGTACCGAATAGGCCGATGAAGGGGGCGGTGCTTCCGGTCGTAGCCAGAAAAATGAGGGAACCCTCAAGCTTGGATATTTCTGATGACATGGTTTTTTTCATCGCTCTTTCTACCAGTTCTACCACACCCAGCTCGGCAGGAACCATTTCCGGGCTTGTTTTTGGCTCCGGGTTATGGCCGGTTGCGGTTGTTCTTGACTTCCTGGTCTTGAGCAGTTCTCCGTATCCGGCCCTAAAAATCTCGGCAATCGGGCCCCTTAAATGCCTGGTCGATGAAAACAGATTCCCAAAATTGCCGCTTACCTGGTATGAGTCCAAAAACCTCTCCGATTCCCTGGTGGCTCTTCTTAGCGTGAAGAGCTTCGAGAATATGATCATCCATGAGATTACGGACATCGAAATAAGCAATAAGAGGGTAGCCTTAACTACGGGGCCGGCAGTAGTGATTAAGGAGATTACCTTCACCTGCTCAGCTTGCGGAACTGCTGCGACCTGAGACACAAAATATATCCAATTTATCATGTTTATTTACCCTTGAATTATGGAGTATAGGACTTGCTTAAACAGAAAACGGAAGTAGTAAATCAATAAAAATTTTCATTAATCATAAATTCTTCCATAGGTAACACCCAAAATCAAATAATGCCCTTATCTAGTGTTTTATTTTTGAAGGGCTCGGGGGCGAGGAACTTTATAGGTGTTGCTGGTTAAATAATGATTGATTTGTTAAATTAAGGCAAGGAAACCTGCGGAGGTGTTCGATGAAAAGGTTTACGCTTGCATTTTTTTCTCTCGTTTTCTCTTTTACTTTGCTTTCTCCGGCGACCCTTTTGCAGGCTGATGAGACCAGATTCCTGGTTGTCATAGAGGAAAGCTATTATGCGGTAAAGCCGGAGAGCGAGGATAAATTTCTGGAGATTTATAAAACCAGGGTTTTTCCTTTCTGGAAAGAGATGAATAAGATGGGCTTGATTGACGGAGACATTAGGATGTATTCCCAGAGGATTCACACGCTTAAGCCCAGATGGACATTCAAGACGGTGGTTCGATTCAAGAACTACAGTGCAATAGATATGTGGCTTGAAAAAAGGGAAGAGGTATTCGATAAACTCTTTCCCGGTGAGGGCGGATATAGAAAACTGGGTAAAAAAATAAGGGAGATCTCCGACGAGCACTGGGATGAGTTCATCAGAGAGATTCCGCTAGAATAGGGGAGTCAATTCAACGAAATTGCAGAATTGAATATGAGGGTGTGATTTTTCGAGAAAATCAGGAATCACGCCGGAAGGGTAATCATGAATCTACTCCCCTTACCAACCTCGCTTTCTACCTCTATTTTCCCGCCATGCATTATTACTATGTGCTTTACGATGCTGAGCCCCAGCCCGGTGCCGCCTATTTTTCTTGACCTGGTTTTATCCACCCGGTAAAACCGCTCGAAAATTCTGGCTAGGTGTTCCTTGGGAATCCCGATGCCTGTATCGATGACCTCTATCCTAAACTGGGAGTCCGGATAGTAAACCTCCACCCCTATGGCCCCTCCCTCCGGGGTGTACTTCACCGCATTGTCTATCAGGTTTATGAACATCTGTCCTAGCAGGAACCCGTCTCCTTTAAAACGGGGCATATCTGCCTTTATATACACCGAGACTCGCAGGTTCTTTTCTTCTAACTTGGTCTTGAGCGCTTCGAGCGAGGAATACACGATCTCTTTAAAGTCAATCTCCTCGAATGTGGCCTTCGTATCTTCTCCTAAAGGGGCACTCTTTCGCTCGATATCCGAAAGAAGTAGCAGGTCTGATACTATGTTTATTAACCGGTCGGTATGCCTACTGATTATGTTAAGGAAGTGGCTCCTGTCCTCAGGGTTCTCATATGCCCCTTCGGACAGTGTCTCTACGTAGCCTTTGATAGCGGTAAGGGGGGTTCTGAGCTCATGAGATACATTTGCGACTATATCTGCCTTGATCTTTTCCAATCTCTTGAATTCCGTTATATCGAACATCACCACTATTGTTTCCCTGCCCACGGAATCCAGGGGAATTGCGCTTACTAGGTAATATCTCTCGTCCGGATATAGGAATGATATCTCTTTTTTCCCGGTCTCGCGTTTTTGAATCACTTTCTCTATGAGTTCCATAATCTCTCTGTTTCTTAAAACCTCCCAATAAGGTCTTCCCTGAGGGCTGTCCTTTATCCCCAGCATGTCCATCAAAGCGTGGTTCATCAGGTTTACTCTGCCGTCGCTGGTGACAACCATTACTCCCTCGCTCATAGCGGTGAGTACCGCTTCGAGCTGACTTTTCTCCACGGAGACCTGCCTGAAGAGTTCGTCTAATTTTTCAGCCATTTCGCCCAGGGCCAGATTAAGCTTCCCGGTTTCTCCGCCGGAATCGGAGAGGGGTATGTTGACTTTGAAGTTCCCCTTGGCGATTTCATCTAGCAATCGGATAGTTTTTTCATACGGTTTGGTGAAGGCTTTGGACAAAGCAAAGGAAAGCGCTAAGGCTATAGCAGTGAGGATTAGACCCAGGTAAATTACGCCGGATTTCACGGAACCAAGGGTTTCCTCGATCGAACTCAAGGGCAGGGCGGTGCGAACTATGGCTAAGATCTCGCCATGTTCATCTTTTAGCGGGATTGCTATATAGAGCATCTCCTTTCCAACGGTTGTGCTGTAACGTCTGGCTTCACCCATCCCCTTGGAAATAGCATCTATCACTTCCGGTCTTCCGGCGTGGTTTTCCATCACTTTCGGGTCTTTGTCTGAATCTCCAATCACCACCCCATCCCTTTCAATTACCGTAACCCTGATGCTATTTTTTATGCCTAGGTTGGAGATCAGGCGGTTTACTTCTTCCCTGTTTCCATGGGAGACCGGGTTCTTTAGGAATGTGCTAAGCAGGTTAGCCGCGAAGAGTAATTCCTTCTTTGTTAGGGATACCTCGTATTTCTTGAATTCATTGGTTACAAATATAGTAAATAGGGCTAAAACCAAAGATATGATGAAAAGGTAGGAAAGGAATTGTTTGCCGAATATTCTCACATTTCTAACTTATAGCCTATGCCTCTTATTGTTTTAATCATGTTCCCGGCTTTGCCCAGTTTCTCCCTGAGGTTTTTTATGTGGACGTCGATGGTCCTGTCGAAAACAAGCTTATCGTCCCCCCAGAGTCTTTTTTTCTTGAGGAGTTGGTCCCTCGTATACACCCTGCCCCTGCCTTCGGCAAGGACTTCCAGTATCTTAAACTCGGTCGTAGTAAGCTCTATTTTCTTGCCGTCGAGCGAAGCTTCAAATTTCTCTGTATCTATGGAGAGAGGACCGAGCTTTAGTACCCTTTTATCGTCGTCTTTCGTGCTTACCCTTCTCAGGATGGTTTTTACCCTGGCTACGAGTTCTCTAGGGCTGAAGGGCTTCACCATATAATCGTCGGCTCCGAGTTCGAGGCCTACCACGACGTCCGCTTCGGTGGCTTTTGCGGTGAGCATTATTATGGGAACTGAAGATGTACGGGTCTTGCTCTTGAGGATTCGGCATATCTCTAACCCGTCGATTCCCGGGAGCATTATGTCAAGCACGGCGAGGTCGGGTACAACCGATTCTATGAAGGAAAGAAAATCCCGGCCATTGTAAAACTCCTTTACCTTGTACCCTTCTCTTTTCAGGTGATGGCTTACCAGCTCTACTATGTCTTCTTCATCGTCTACTATGGCTATTATATTTTCACTCATAGCGTGCTCTCGGTTTACAACATATTATAGTTTCTGGCTCTTTTCTGGCAACCCGAACACGGTTTGCTTAACTAAATCTTAACATTTTTTTCATCGAAAATTAATTTTTGCTCTTTAACATTCCCTGCAAAACTCACTTAAAAGGAGGATAGAGTGATGAATAAGTTTGTTCACGTGGTATTCACAGTCTTACTCCTCATGCCGCTTCTGAGCTTGAATTCACGGGCGCAATCTACCAGTGCCCAGATAGAGGAGCTAAAGAAGCAGATGGAGATAATACAGCAGCAAAATCAGCAACAATTAGAGGAGCTTAGACAGAAGATTGAGGCCTTAGAGGCTCAGAAGGAAGCCGACCAGAAGAAGATCGAGGAGCTGACCAAAGAGGACGAGGATGCCTGGTACAAGAAGGTAGAGGTAGGCTATAAGAAACCGGGAGATGGTTTTACGGTTAAGTCCAAGGATGGACTTTTTTCCTTAAGAACCAGGCTACGCACCCAGTTTCAGTTTTCCATCAATGACACGGACGATGAGGATGTAGCTACCGATTTTAATGTAAGAAGGTTAAGGCTTTATTTTGACGGCAACGCCTTCACCCCCTGGCTACTTTATTACATTCAAATTAGTGGCGATAACAACGGTGAATTTACGCTTAGGGACGCCTATTTTGATTTCGCATACAATACCATGTTTGTCCCAAGGCCCGGACAGTACAAGGTTCCGTTCAACAGAGAGGAGCTTACTTCATCCTCGGAGCTTCAGCTTGTAGAGAGGTCGATTGTAAACGATGAGTTCGCATACGGCCGGGACAGGGGCGTATCGATTTACGGAGTACTGGGGAACTTCCTGGTCTATGGGGCAGGAGTATTTAACGGCGACGGAAGAAACGGCCTCAGTGTTGATTCTAACATGTTATATGCCGGTAGGGTGATGCTAACCCCGTGTTGCGGAGAGCTGAAATATTCCAACTCTTCTTTCCCTGCAGGCGGAGATTACAAGATAGAGCCCAACTTTGGGGAAGACAAGCCCCTTTTCGCGTTCGGAGTCGGCCTTGCCGGTATCCCCGGACTTAACATCGACCAAAAAACCCCGGACAGCGATATAGATGAGAGATTTGCAGAGATAGGGACTACGGATGCAGATGTGTTTTCCCTTACTGCAGACGCTAATTTTAAATACTCGATCTTCAGCATAGAGGGGGAATTTGACTATAGGCGGATAGCTCCGGAAGAGTCTGGTCTTCCTAAGGTCAACGACTATGGAGTAAGAGCTCAGACCGGTCTTTTTCTAATGCCTGATTTCATCGAAGTTGCCGCAAGATACGCTCAGATCTGGTACGACACGGACGTGGCGGGTAGGGATACCACATGGCAACTAACGCCTGGGATAAACTTCTATCTGTCCAAGAGCCACAAGTACAAAATCCAGCTCGATTACTCATTCATCAGGAATGAATTTACCGATAGCGATGATATAGACGAGAACATATTCAGGGCCCAGCTTCAGCTTTACTTCTAAGAAGTTCGATAAATTAGATCTTTCTCATCCCTTCTCCTAGGCCCCCAAACCCGATACAGTAAAAACCACTGTATCGGGTTTTTATTTTTTATGCGGAAGTACTAAACAGACGGAAAGTCCGCAATCGTTATCCATGTGGGGAAATTTAATAAGGTTGATAAGAGAAGCTTTATGGAATTGTATTAACTCGGGTTAAGATACTGCCTTTCCCCTACCAGTCCGCCCACTACCAGTATAGAAACCAGTCTGCCTATTACATCCCTGGGGAGAGTGGTTTTTTCCAGGTCCTTGACCGTTTTTTCGATGTCGTATCTGACCCTTCTTAAGGTGGCCATCCCATCCTCTATCAGGGCGTAGGATGCCCGCGGGTTAAAATCCATCGGTTGTCCTACCGAACCCGGGTTTAAAACTATCGTTTTACCAAGGTGCCTTATAAAGGGTTTATGGGAATGACCAACCAGTATGAAATCGCTGGTAACACTGCTGAACTGATTCTCCAGGTCGAATTCTGATATTTCGTCGTCATTCACTCTAGTATTCGTCTTGTTCCTGTACAAGTCATGTGCTATATGGAAACTGAGACCATCTAGAGTAAAGCTGCTATCGAGAGGCAGTCTCCTGAGGAAGCCGACATCCTTACTGGCAAGAATATCCTCTCCCCATTCCCTGGTAGCTGTGGAAAGCCTGCTCAGTTCATCGGAACACTGGCATCTAATACCATATGCTAGTGCGTTGTCATGGTCACCTCTTACCCCGGAAAAACGTCCTTTGTTGAAGGAGTTCATGAGAAATCTTATGCATTCCCTGGGGTTAGGTCCAAAGTCCACCGCATCTCCGAGGAATATAAGGTAATCGTAGGGCTCCTTGGCTAATATGGCTTCTAGCGCGTGCCAGTTGGCATGTATGTCTGAAAGAATTAGGGTTTTCATCTGGGCATAATTTAACAAGCATTTATTAACCACCTATTAAGCAAAAGTTAAGATAATGTTAGAGAAATGGGCTGGAATCAGTAATTTTTGAGCGGGAAATTAAGGCATATCCATAACCCAAGTTTGTATGGTCTTTTTATTAATGTCCTGCGGCACTTATGTATATAGACCCATGTGAAAACTAATCTTAATGTCCGAAATACTTTACAGAAAAAAGTTGGAAAAAAACCTCTTGACAAACTTTTATAATTTATATACAGTAAGCACAGACCTTAAAAAATCAACAAGGAGGTAAGGAGAGATGAGTAAGGCCAAATGGCTTTTGCTATTTTTAGTGGCTATATGCACAGCCATTCCTGCTTATGCAGTAGAGCTTTCTCTGGGTGGCTTTCCCAGCTATATGCGTACCAGAGCTCGTTACTTTGGTAATGCAACTTTTCTTAGTTCAATAACCGATGCTCAGGCGGAGGCGCTTGGGTTTAGCAATGCAGATGACAATATCTTTTTCGTTGATACAAGGCTCCGTCTAACCCCTCAACTTGTACTCAGCGACGCAGTGACCATTAGGGCACAGGTGGACGTTTTTGATAACGTAATTTGGGGCGGAACTACTTCTGCTCTTTTAGGTGGCCGAAGCACCCTGGTAAATTCATCCATAACCACCGGTGACAGATTCAGAGGAGCGCTTCTGATAGGAGCAAATGCGATTGACCGTGGAATAGGCGAATCGGACTCAACAGATGATGTCCAGTTTTTCAATGTTCGTATGCTCCATGCCGACATTGTTCTTCCATCCAACTTGGGATTCGTCAGAATAGGGCGTCAGCCGTTCGACTGGGGTCTTGGAATTCTGGCAAACGGCGGTTGGGACCCACTATCAGACCTTGGTTTCGTCCTGGACCGGTTCCTTTATCTTAAGTCCTTCCCAATCGGGGCGGGAACATTCACGTTCGTGTTCGTTTCTGATATCTTTACACAGGGCAACAGCGTAGTTACCGCTAACGGTAATGGTTATGATATTGGAGCTGTGGCACTTATTTATAATACCAACGTAGGCGGTGGTAATCTGACGGTTGGTGTGTATGACTTTCCCTATATTCATCAGAACAATTTAGGTACGGTTTGTCCAGGTGCTCCGTTCGGCGAGGGATCAGGTGCACCTCCTGACTGCGGTTTTGGTGTAGACCTGGACTGGGCTAACCTTTATGCCGGTCTTATCGACTTTAAGACAGACCGCTTCCGGCTCGTAGGCGAAATACAAGGGGAGTTTGGAGAGATAGATGCAGCAGGCACTACGATAGATATCGAAAACAACATAATTTTTGCGGTTCGTGGCGAAGTTTATCCCGGATGGCCCATAAAGAATATATCGGCTGAGTTTGGCTGGGCAGATGGTGGTGATGTAACTGACGGTGACGTTAAGGGAGGTAACGAAGGAGGGCTTGTATTTAACCCGGCATATAACCTCGACAACCTTATGTTCAAGCACATGATACCGACCATATACCAGATCGAGGGCAGCGTAATAAATGCCTTCTATGCCCGGGCTTGGGGCACGGTTAAACTTCTTGACAACCTTTCCTTCACCCCCCAAGTGGTTGTTGCCTGGAATGAAGAAACAGATAACCCAATAGCAAACGCTGGCGATGTAAGCAGGTACCTTGGAACCGAGGTTGAGGGAACGCTGACTGTTAATGTGGTTCCCGGCGTTAACCTAGACATTATAGGTGGTCTGGTGTTCCTCGGGTCTGGTATGGAAGACCTCATTGAAACACAGGCTGCTAATGCTGGCGCTGTAGATCCGGATGCCGAGAGTGTAGCTTGGACGGCTCAGGCAAGAATGATAATTTACATCGACCAGTTCTTTAAATAGTATCTGATAGACAGGGAGATTAATTAGGGTCTCCCCACGTACTGACAATGAACCCCATCTGTTACTCCACAAAGTAGCAGATGGGGTTTTTCATTTACAGCAAGTTTTTTAATTTTTTAGATTTAGAGGCTTATACAATTACTAGTAATACCAGTAAGGGAAACCAGCTAGCCTTTAACCTACTGAAATCATTTGCTTTTTAGCCAATCCCGGTAGGTCAACATTTCCGTTACTTCGAGCGTAGTTGGGCTTAGGGTCATTTGTTGGGTGGGGATTTTTCGGGAGACCACGCAAAATGGTGTCTCTATTAAAGACCGTCTATGTCCGTTCGGCTGAGTTCATGACGATGCTTGTCGCTGTCTGATCGCTCTACTCAGTATGCTTCTCAGTGATTCGAACGATTGAACGCCGTGAACTAAAAATTTATCGAAAATAAATGTCGGTACGCCAAAAACCTGATGGCCCTCGGCTTCCATCTCATTATCCTCGATCTTTTCCAGCATTGTCCTCTTAATTAGGCATTCTCTTAGCTCGTCCAATTGAAGCCCGGACTCCTGCCCAACCTTGAGGATCACTTCGGGTTCACCTATATTTTCACCTTCTTGGAAATAGGCCTTGTATATTCCTAGATGGAAGTCCCTGAACTTGTTCTTGGTCTTGGCGAATTCGGAGGCCTCTAGGCTAAGCCTGGAGTTTGCTAGGATTCCCGGAAGCTTTAGCTCTAAGCCGTCCTCATCACACAATTGCTTTAAATTTCGTATCATGTAGCTTCGTTTTAATGTATTTGAACGTTTTATACCGCGTAGCGGTATTTCCGGATGAATTTCAATCCCTTTTGAGTCGACCTTCAGTGGAAATTCTCTCTCCAAAAGCTCTAGGCGTTTTATTCCCACAAAACAGAAGGGGCAATTATAATCATAAAATACGGTTACTTTCATCATAATCCAATATAACAACTAGTCGCCAACGAACACATGTTTACGCCGAAAGATGGACTCTATAGAATCCTCCGTAGGAGTGCCATCTTTGGCGCGACCAAATCGCGGCTAGAAGCCGCTCCTACTCTCAGAATTTGGGTTCCCTGAAGCTAAAAATATCAATGCCTGAAATGCCTTATTCCGGTGAATATCATCGACATTCCATGCTCGTCCGCGGCAGAAATGGTGTCTTTGTCTCTAACTGAACCCCCCGGCTGGACGATGGCCGTGATTCCCGATTTAGCAGCTTCGTCTATACCGTCCCGGAAGGGGAAAAAGGCATCTGAAGCTAATACCGCTCCCTTTGTCGGAATTCTTGCTTTCATTGCCGCAATTTTGACCGAGTCTACCCGGCTCATCTGTCCCGCACCGATACCGATGGTCTGTCCATCACGGGCGAGTACAATGGCGTTTGATTTTACGTTCTTACAAACCTTCCAAGCAAATTTAAGCACCTGGAGTTCTTCATCCGTGGGTTGACGTTTGGTTACTACCTTGAAGTCGTTAAAATCTTCGTCGGCTCTTACGTCTCTGTCTTGAATTAAGGCACCGCCTACTACCTTTTTAAAATCAAGGCCTTCTTTTTTATTATTTACGAAGGGCGGAGTTCTCATAACCCTCAGGTTGGCTTTGGTTGAGAGCAAATAGAGGGCCTTTTCCGTATATGCCGGGGCTATTACCACTTCGAGGAACATAGCTGAAAGCTCGGAAGCTGTGCTTTCGTCCACTTCGGTGTTGAAGGCTACAATTCCACCAAAGGCGCTTTCCGGGTCGCATTCCTTTGCTTTAAGAAAAGCCTGAAGAGGATTATCTCCTAAAGCTACGCCGCAAGGGTTATTATGCTTAACTATGACGCAAGCGATTTCCGAAAATTCCTTCACGGTCTCCAGGGCCGCGTCTGCATCATAGATGTTGTTGAGCGAAAGTTCTTTTCCTTGGAGCTGGGTGGAGTTTGAGATGCAGGGCTCCTCTATTCCGGGTTGAGTATAAAAGGCTCCTTCTTGATGGGGGTTTTCTCCGTACCGGAGTTTCATCTTTTTTTCGAGATGCAAGGTCAGGCTGGCCGGAAATTTGGTTCTTTGGCCTCCATCGAGGGAGCCTAAAAAATTGGATATCGCCGCATCGTAACGCGCCACGTAAGAGAAGGCTTTCACTGCAAGCCGGAAATTAGTCTCCAGGGATATGGAGCCTTTATTTTTCTTTAATTCGTTAATCACGGTTTTGTAATCCTCGGGGCTGGATACTACAGTTACATATTTATAGTTCTTTGCAGCGGCTCGAAGTAAAGTGGGCCCGCCTATGTCGATATTTTCTATTGCCTCTGCTAATTCCACCCGTTCGTTTTTGATCACTTCCTCGAATGGATAGAAGTTGACCACTACCATATCTATTGGTTTTATATCTTGTTGTTTCATATCCCTAACATGTTCTTCATCGTCACGCACTGCCAGTATGCCGGCATGTATCTTGGGATGAAGGGTTTTTACCCTGCCGCCTAACATCTCCGGCAGTAAAGTGTAGTCGGAGATCTCCGTAACCGGAACTCCGGCGTCCCGGATTTGCTTAGCCGTGCCGCCGGTCGATATTATTTCAATATCGAAATCCTTTAATTCCTTTGTAAAGTTACTTATGCCGTCTTTTTTCGATACGCTTATTAGAGCCCTTTCTATTTTTCTCATTCGATTTGCTCCTCGGAGGATTAGTAATGAAAATTAACATAGCTTTTGAGAAATTGTCAATTCTTACGTATAATCTTTGGCTTATAAAAGTCCCGGTTTTGAGACGGGATTAACTGATTAGGCGAGTTTACAAATGGGTGCTAGAGCCTTGAATCTAAAGGTTGGTTTATTTGTAATAACCTCGGTTGTCATTTTTTTCATTTTCGTTTTTGTCCTCGGCGGCGAGCAGAATTTCTTCAAGAAAACCTATAAAATTCAGACATCATTCACCAACGTTGCCGGACTAGCTGAAGGAGCTGCAGTTAGGCTCTCCGGGTTGAAAATAGGCAGTGTTAAAGAGATTCAATTTCCGGAAGAGCCGGATAAAGATTTTATAGTAGTGGTAATGGAGGTAAGAGAGGAAGGGATAAAGAGAATAGGCCCCGATGCTGTGGCGACGATTCGGACGGAAGGGCTTCTCGGCGATAAGTATATAGAAATATTAAGGGGGTCAAAGGAGCCTCCCAAGGAAATTCCAGAAACACTGCAAATAAGCAGCTATACTCCTCCGGAGTTTCAAAAGCTTCTGGGCCAATCTGAAGAGTTAATCGACAATATTATAGACATTTCAAAAAGCCTGGACAAAATCGTGAAGGCGTTTGGCAAAGAGGAGAATATCGAGAATATATCCAGGACAATAGCCTCGATAAGAAGAAGCGTAGAGGCTATCGAGAGCAGACCCGGGCTTCTTCACACCCTCATCTATGGAAGGAGGGACAAGTCAGGCAAAGACCTTGAAAATACGCTGGATAAACTCGATGAGACCTTAACTACTTTGAATGTATTGCTCAAGGATATCAAGAATGAAGAGGGTGTGCTCACCGCTTTAATTTATGATGAAAAGCTTAAGGAAAAACTAGACAGCGCGCTCACCAATATTGATGAGGTGACCACAGAAATTAATAGCGAAGACGGTATACTTCCCCAGCTAAAGGAGACTGTATCAAATTTTAGAGAAATATCAGAAAGGCTAGAAGGTGGGGAAGGCACTCTTGGGGCGCTAATAAATGACCCCACGGTATACGATAATTTAAAGGGGGTCTTGGGTGAAGCGGAAAGGAGCAGGTTTGTTCGTGCTGCGGTGCAATATCTGATCGAAAATCAGCGCAAAGATACCAACCAAACGCAGTAAGTCCCGAATTTAGGATATATGATGCATGATGCAGGATAAAGTACAAATCATACATCGTGAATCGTGTATCTATAAATAAAATAGAAACTAATCCAGCAATATGGTTGTTTGATTATCTGTAGCTGATCGAGCTGAATATGGAGCGGGTGACGGGACTCGAACCCGCGACCTCAAGCTTGGGAAGCTTGCACTCTACCAACTGAGTTACACCCGCTAGTTTAAACTAATTTATTCGAGCCTATTGTAAAAGTCAATAAATAGGTATATTGGACTTAATCTATAACTGAATAACTTTCATGCCGGGATGTATATCTTACACTCAGCCAGCCCGCTCCCCAAAGTAATTTTATCGATAGCGTTAAGTGCTATGAAGCTCCAAAGATAAAAAGTATAATACCTAGCGTGAAAAAGCGCCGTATTACTGAGCACCTTCTCACAGAGAAAATAAATCCTAAAACCTCCCACCTGGATATGTGCTCTACTCTTGAAATTATCGAGTTAATCTCGGAAGAGGATAAAAAAGTTGCCGAAGTTGTAGCCAGGGCAAAGAAAAAGATAGCCGAAGCGGTTGATTTAGTTGTGAAGAGGCTTGCCAAAGGCGGACGTTTATTTTTTGTAGGAGCCGGTACGAGTGGACGGCTGGGGGTTATGGAAGCGGCCGAATGTCCGCCGACCTTTGGGACGATGCCGAGTTTAATCCAGGGCATCATCGCCGGCGGGAAAAAGGCTCTACGGCGTTCCATAGAGGGATCAGAGGATTCAAAGAGAGAGGCTCAAAACGCCTTAAGTAGTCTACACCTGAACAAACACGACGTCGTGGTGGGCATAGCCGCCAGTGCGACAACGCCATTCGTGGAGGCAGGATTAGCTTACGCCAAAAAGAAGGGTTCCGGGCGTATTCTGATCACCTGCAATCCAATTAAATCCGGATTAGCGGATATTACTATTAATCTCTTGGTGGGGCCGGAAGTTCTCGCCGGCTCTACCAGGATGAAGGCGGGTACGGCGACAAAAATGGTTTTGAACATGCTAACCACCGCCTCCATGGTAAGGTTAGGCAAAACATACGGGAACCTAATGGTGGAGGTTAGGCCAAATTCCCAAAAACTAAGGGATAGGGCGGTGCGAATAGTCATGGAGATTATGGGTGCTGACCGTAAGAAGGCGGAAAAGCTACTGAGAGAATCCAAATGGAACGTAAAGGTCGCTGTGCTTATGGGAAGGAAAGGGCTAAGCTATAAGGAAGCCAGTCGGTTGCTGACGATGCATAACGGGTTTTTGCGTAACGCCCTAGAGAAATGAAGAATGTGATTTTACTGTTTGGTATACTCCAAAGAGAATTCAGTAGGGGCACGCTGCAGCGTGCCCCTACAATGGTGCTTGATGTGTAGGCAACGTTAAGGTGATTAGATAACTAAAACGCAAGAATGAAATTTTTAAACACAATAATTAGCAAGGAGGAGCGACTGGTTGTTGGCTTAATGTCCGGAACATCCATGGACGGGGTGGACGCTGTTCTGGCAAGAATCAAAGGAAATGGTTTGGGGACGAAAGTGCAATTAATCGAGTATCTATGCATACCTTATGATTCTTCTCTTCGGGCGAGACTAGAAGGGGTTAGTTCAAAGGGGTTAACCTGGGAAATCTCCGAGCTTAATTTTCTGGTGGGCGAGGCTTTTGCCCAGGCGGCTTTGGCTGTAATCGCTGAGGCTGGATTATCTGTTAAAGAAGTTGATTTAGTTGGCTCTCACGGCCAGACTATTTATCACAATCCGCCCTCTTCAAAGAAGGGCATTCCTTCCACCATGCAGATAGGAGAGTTAGACGTTATTGCAGAGCTTACCGGACTGACCACAATAGGCGACTTTAGGCCCCGCGATATAGCCGCAGGCGGTGAAGGTGCTCCGCTAGTTCCCTATGTGGATTTTCTATTATTTGGCAGGCCGGGAAGGGTTACGGCCGCTCAAAATATAGGCGGCATTTCCAATGTCACGGTGGTTTCGGAGAGAATAGAAGATGTAATTGCTTTTGATAGCGGGCCCGGGAATATGCTGATGGATAAGGTTCTGAGTTTGGCTACGAATGGAAAGGAAAAGTACGACCGGGACGGCAAACTGGCATCACGGGGGGTTGTTGATGAAAAATTACTTGACCGGCTTTTATCTAATCCGTTCTTTGACCAGCCGCCGCCAAAGTCCACCGGGGCGGAGCTTTTTGGTAATGAAAAAGCCAGGGAACTTTACACTTTGGTTGAGAAGAAAAGGATTTCGCTCGCCGATTTGATGGCGACACTTCTGGCGCTTACTGTGGAGTCCATTGCTCGTTCCTATGAGCGGTTTATCATTCCTCAAACGCGTGTAAACGAGGTGATTCTGAGCGGTGGGGGTGTAAGGAATCCTGCCCTAGTGGAGGGATTAAGAAAAAGACTGAAAGATATAGAGTTCTCGACATCGGATAAGTATGGAATTCCAGTGGATGCAAAGGAGGCTCTAGCCTTTGCCGTTCTGGCGAATGAGCTTCTTTCCGGTAATTATACCAATCTGCCGTCGGTTACTGGGGCAAGGCGGCCTGTGCCTTTGGGAAAGATTGTTTTAGGGGTTAGAAATTCATAAATCGTAGGGGCACGTTGCAGCGTGCCCCTACATCCTTTGCCAAAGAAAAATGCGCAGTGTTAAACCAGAAGAGCTATCAATAACAGAAAAAATCGGGCAGATAGTCATGCCCAGGTTGGATTTCCGAAATGAAGATGCTTTGCCTTACGCAGAGGGACTGGTTAAGAATTTTCATATCGGCGGTTTCATCGTATTTGGCGGTGAGCGCGAACGGATAATAAGTGCTACCGACAGGCTTCAATCTATTTCTCCTATTCCTCTTTTCTTTGCCTGCGATGCAGAGAGAGGAGTGGGGCAAATAGTTTCAGGCGCCACTCTTTTTCCCTTTGCTATGTCCCTTGGCGCGATAGGAGATGAGGAGCTTGTTTATAGGCAAGCCGGCTTTATTGCAAGGGAGATGAAAGGCTGTGGGCTAAATCTAGTATTTGCTCCGGTTGTGGATGTCAACACCAATAGGGAGAACCCGATTATAAATATCCGCTCCTATGGCGATGACCCTTCACTTGTATCACGATTGGGAACCGCTTTTATAAAGGGCTGTCAAGAAGAAGGCGTCCTAGCTTGCGCCAAACACTTTCCCGGGCATGGAGGGGTCGCCGTTGATTCGCATGTAACCCTGCCCAGCTCTTCTCAAAACCGTGAAGATTTCTGGAGGTGTGATTTAATTCCCTTCATGGAAGCGATAAGGACCGGGGTCTCCTCGGTTATGGTGGCTCATCTTGCTGTGCCACAGATTGATCCTACCGGGGTTCCCGCTACTATTTCTGTTGAAATTATTCAGAATCTTCTTGTGGGCGATTTGGAATTTAAAGGTTTGATCGTAACCGATTCGTTCATCATGGACGCTTTATCCGGGTTAGGTAAGGAACAAGAGAAGATTGCCCGACTTTCCATTCTTGCCGGTTGCCATATCATTCTAGACCCAAAAGAGCCTGTAACTCTCATCGAAAGGTTGGTTGAGATGATAGAAACCGGAGATATTCCTGAATCCCTTTTAGATAAAGCTGTTGATGACATAACAAAGGTCAAGAAAAAGTGGTTTTATGATAAACCTCATCGAAACTCCCTGGACGAAGGTTACGGTGAGAATCTAGTCGAAGAAATCGCCCGCCGTTCTGTGTGTTGTATTAAAGGCAGAAGGCTACGCTCGGAGAAAGCAATCGTTTACGTCCTGGATGTAACACAATCTGGTGGGGATATTTCAAGACCTTTTCTTCGGTCACTGAAAGAAGCGGGAGTAACTTGTCAGAAACAAGTTATAACCTATCAAGATAATCTGAAGTCCATACCGCGTGAAGAAAACGGCGACACCGCAGTGATTTGCCTGGTCTATACATCCGTTGCCGCATGGAAACATCATTCATCTTTGCCTGAATCCTATAAAAAATTCTTAGATAAAGCCAGCGGACTGCATTCGGAGAAGATTTTGGTTTCTTTCGGGTCTCCATACGTCCTTCGAGGTTTTGAAAATTTCGATACGGTTCTTTGCGCTTTCGACCGCATGGACTCTTGTCAACGCGCAGTAGCAGACGTTCTTTTAGGACGGCTTCTGGCTCGGGGACGGTTGCCTGTGAAATTACATAATAGTAAGTCGTGATTATTCATTCATGGCCTTATTTGTAGTCGTCCAATGACAAGCTAAAAGGTGGATTTATTCTCGATTAGCTATAAACTATTGCTCCTATTATCATGCCCGAATCCATTCACGCTTTCTTGTCTGCGCTAAGCCCTTTGGACTGGCTCATCGTTCTCGCTTACCTTCTTATCTCCCTTGGAATCGGTATTTACTTCACGAAACGCGCCAGCAGGAGCATGTACGATTACTTCGTCTCCGGAAGAGATCTCTCCTGGTGGATCATCGGGACTTCGATGGTGGCGACGACGTTCGCCGCAGATACTCCATTGGTAGTGACCGGGTGGATACGCACAGACGGAATCTGGAAGAACTGGTTCTGGTGGAACTATCTCTTCAGCCATGTGTTCATAGTATTCGTTTTTTCCAGGCTCTGGAGAAGAGCGGAGGTAATTACCGATAATGAGCTCATAGAACTACGCTACAGCGGGAAACCGGCAGCATTCCTAAGGGGCTTTAAGGCTTTTTACTTTTCTACCCTTTTCAATTTTATCGTCATGGGCTGGGTTATGAGCGCTATGGCCAAGGTCTTCAAGGTCTTTTTCGGGTTTGATACTACGCTTGCCATCATTATCTGCGTCTCCATTGCGTTTTTTTACACGATGATGTCCGGGCTTTGGGGTGTGGCGCTGACGGATTTTTTCCAATACTTCGTTGCACTCATAGGAACAGCATTACTAGCGTGGGTTGTCGTCGGTTCCCCTGAAATCGGCGGATTTCGTGGATTTCTTGAAAAGATAGATAGGCTTGACAGCCATCTATCCTTTTTCATGACACCCTCCGAGGGAGTGCCGGTCAGTGAAGGGTTTTGGTCTTCGAGTTTTTTTGTTTTTCTAGTTTACGTCACGCTTATATGGTGGTCTTCACACAATGCAGACGGCGGAGGGTATTTCATCCAAAGAATGTGTTCGGCAAAAAACGAACGTCATGCCGTATTGGGAATGGCATGGTTTTCGATAAACCATTATGTTGTGCGCCTCTGGCCTTGGGTGCTGGTTGCGGTCGCCTCTTTGATAGTTTATCCCACCGCCAAGATTACCGGTGGCGACCAAGAGTCTATCTATATCGTTATGGTCAAGGATTTTCTCGAGCCAGGGCTCAAGGGGCTACTTTTTGTTTGCTTCCTGGCTGCATTCATGTCCACTCTTTCTACCCAACTCAACTGGGGGGCTTCCTATTTGATGAACGATATTTATAAGCGTTTTATCAAAAGGAACGAGAGTGAAGCCCATTATATTTTCGTCTCCAGGCTTTGTACCCTGGCACTAACCCTTCTGGCCGGATATTTTGCATACCATATTAATAACATCGGCAAGGCATGGATTTACCTCTGGGCTATGAGCGCCGGGATCGGACTAGTTTTGATACTCAGGTGGTTCTGGTGGCGGATAAACGCATGGTCTGAAATTTCTGCTCTGGCCGCATCCCTCTTAACCATGCTGTTTTTGAGTCTCTATACAAAAATCATGAAAGTACCTCTAGAGCTCAAGCATCAGATCATAGTTGTTCCGGTTTCTATAATCTCTTGGCTGTTTGTTACCTATCTGACAAAACCGGAACCGAAAGAAACCCTGGCCAGTTTCTACAAAAAGATTCGTCCCTGGGGCTTTTGGGGCCCCGTTGCAAGGATGAATCCAGGAGTGGAGTGCACACCTTTTTTACCGGTAGTTATAAACTGGGTTCTCGGAGTTTTATTTATTTTCTTCCTGATGATAGGGATTGGTAAGATTCTACTGGGTGCGACTCTCCTGGGCACGGTCATGGTTTTTATCTCTATCTGTTCGGGGGTTGCGATTTATGTGAGGATGAGAACGGATTTTTAGGCTTAAATAGTAAGTATCCTGTCGATTAAAACAGATTCAGCCGGTATATGTTTAGTTCATTTTTGAAGCAACCTTGACGGACTACTACTTTAGCTTATATTAATAGTAGTATGTTTTACTGGAGATTCATGTATGAGGACTAAATTGAGGGGTGTGGAATTTAAAGTAAGTCCTGGTGAGGTCAGAGAGGCCGTAAAAAACCTTACAAAAGGCTGGGGTAGAAAGTATGCGGTGGAAATAGAAGGGAATTATTATCCACCTAAGGATGTAGTTCTTGAATTATTAAGCTCCAAGTTTGAAGAGAATGGAGAGGTTTTTACCAGAATGGATTTCACTACTATGGATGCAGTAAGAATTCTAAGAAGGCTAGGATTCAAGACCGTAAGTAAGAAGGAAATTAAACCGAGGAGTAAGAAACTGTCTAGTCTTGCCGGTGTAATATCCCTTGGAGGAGACAGCATAAGGGATTCCGAAGATTATTATGAATAATAAGATTATCGTAGATACTAATGTAGTAGTCGCTCTTTTAGATGTTTCTGACATACACCACAATAAAGCCTTAAATCTTGTATTAAGCCTTGAGAATGATGGTAGGGATTTGTCGCTGATGGATTGTATTCTGAATGAGATATATACGGTTATTGCTAGGAGAAGTCATGAGAGAGGTTATAGATTTTCAGAAATAGTGGGCAAGATCAAAAACGAACTGGAGAGCTTTGAAATAATAAAAGCTTACCCTTTAGTAACTAAGCTTCATAATAGGATAATCGAAGTTATGGTAAAAACTAACGGAAGGCTAAATTATCACGATGCCTTGATAAGCATCACTATGAAGGATGAGGGAATAGAAGAGATTGCTACGTTTGACAAGGATTTCAGAGAGATTGAATGGTTAAAAGCATATGATCGAAGTTGACGTTTTCAAAGATAAACCATAGGTAATAACTACTGATTCTTATCTTATAGCCTTTTCAAGCTTTAAAAACCTCCCGTATGTGTTAGAGTATATTCTGTTGGTAAAATTGCGATGGCCATAAAGGTAAAAGTTATAGAACCACCAAAGCTTAACTTTCTGGAAAGGTTATATATCCCGGAGATACTTAAAGGGCTCAAAATAACCCTCTCCCACATTCTTAACTTTAAGCCGGTGACCGTCCAGTATCCGGAAGAGGTAAAGGAGCTTCCTCCCCGGTATAGAGGCCTCCATATTCTTCCTGCGGATGACCAGGGAGAAATAAGGTGCGTTGCCTGCAAATTATGTGAGGTGGCCTGTCCTACGCAGGCCATATCCATAGTGGCCGAACCAGCCGATGAATACGGTATCGAGAGGAGGCCAAAAGTGTACAACATAGATTTTATGCGTTGTGTCTTTTGCGGTTTTTGTGTGGAGGCTTGTCCCTGTGATGCGCTGAGAATGGGGATGAAGTATGAACTCTCCTCGTATAACCGGGCAGGGTTGGTGCATACGAAAGAGGTGTTTTTCGACCCGAATGTGAAGAGCAGAGCGCCCAGGGATAATGCCAATTATCTATACGAAATGGGGAAAGGGGAGATTTTAGATGCACCCGAGGAAGTGGAAAAGGTAAAAAAACTCTCCGGAACATATACCTAGCAAAATCTTGCGTTTTAGTTCCTCTCTATACGTTCTTGACTGTTGATGGCTGACCATCATCTAAAGTCATAAATTTAGCATAATCTCTATAACTTCTTCATAAAAATTTAGGTATAATGCACCAGCCCAAATTCCTGAGGAGGTTGCTGACTTGAAAGCGGTAGTAATATACGAGCACGGTGGAGTTGATAGGCTAAAATACGACGAGATTCCCGAACCCGAAGTTCGCGCTAGCGATGTTCTTATTCAGGTAAAGGCTTGTGCCATGAACCATCTCGACGTGTGGATTAGAAAGGGCCTCCCCCATCTCAAGCTCAAGTACCCTCATGTCCTGGGTACCGACGTAGCGGGGGTTGTGGCGAAGCTGGGAGCCGACGTTCGCGGCATCGAAATAGGAACACCGGTCATTGTATCAGCGGCAATAACCTGTGGGAGATGCATTCATTGCATAGGCGGCCAGGATAACCTGTGCAGGGAGTTAAAGATTCTGGGGGAGAATCACCCTGGGGGATGTTGTGAGTTCCTGTCTGTCCCAAAGGAAAATGTTATCCCGATGCCCGATAACATTTCTTTTGAAGAAGCTGCCTCCATACCGGTCGTTTTCCACACTTCATGGCACATGCTGGTAAACCGCGCCAGTATCCGGCCGGGGGACACGGTTTTGGTTCATGCAGCCGGAAGCGGGGTGGGAATTGCGGCTATACAGATTGCCAAGCTTTTTGGGGCGACAGTAATCGCCACTGCCGGGACGGAGGAAAAGACGGAGAAGGCGAAGACGCTCCTTGGGGTCGACTACGCGATCAATTACCAGGCACAGGATTTCCTGTCCGAGGTAAAGAAGATAACTCAGAGAAGAGGAGTGGACATCATAGTAGACCATACCGGGGTGGTTAACTGGGAAAAGAACATCCTTGCGCTCACAAACGGCGGAAGGATGGTTATATGCGGTTCAACGTCCGGATATGAAGGTAAGACCGACCTGAGACACATTTTCTTCAGAAACCTTTCCATACTGGGTTCTACTTTGGGCGGCAAGGCGGAGTTGTTTGAGATTGTGAAGCAGTTTGAAACCGGGAAGCTCAAGGCAGTCATTCACCGGGTTCTTCCTATGTCTAGAGTGGTGGAAGGTCACCGGCTCATCGAAAATAGGGATGTTTTTGGGAAAATAGTGCTTGTTCCGGGATAATCTTTAATAAAAATAACCGAACTGGGAAAGCACCTCTACCTGTTCTCGATCCTAACATCGCTTGGCGGGTCGGAGATATGCTTTCCGGACATAATCTATATTTCATACTTTTTCCATTCGGTTAAGCTTTTAGCCCTTTCTTTCATAAATCTCGACATTATAGTTGGTCATCTTGTGTCGGTAAGATTGCTCTAAAATTACCTCAAGGCCCGGCAAAATCCGCACGGAACTATCTCCTAAGCTTTGATCGATTATTATATATTTGGGCTTTTTTTCGGTTAGGTCTCCTAATATCTCTTTTCTAGCGTCATCCCTCTCGATGAAAAGCAAACTAAAATATCGGCTTGCCGACCTTCTCTGAGAATATGCTAAAGCCGGGTTTGTGTGTCCCCCTATGAGGTATACGAAATCGGCTTCTTTCGTGTTTGTCCTGAGCCATAAGCCTAGTTCCTGGTATTGCTTGTATTCGTCATTTACCCCACCCTTGAAGTTCATGTTGTATGACCTAAGAAGGGTTTGATAAGGTGCCCATAATATTGCTAATACGACTATAATCTGCACTAAATATCTACGCATGTCTTTTGTGCTGGTCGAGGTGCTTTTTAGGAGCACGCTGATTGCTATCCCGGAGGCTAGCGAAAGTGGGGGCACGAGCTGTTTGAATTGGTGTCCGAAATAAAAGCCGGAGGCATTCACGCCTATAAAGTCGAATATGATCCAGAAAATAATTCCCCAAAATGGTATTTTATTATCCTCGATTCTTTTTTTCTGAATAATAAATAGCAGCACTAGCGGATAGAATAAAATCATTTCGGAGTATCTCCATGCGGAGATGAAATTCCAAACCCTCTTGGTTATTTTTAATTCAGCGCCCCCTCCCTCCTGGAGCAAAACCAGCCATGCCTGGTGTAGAAATTCGGTAACAGTAGTCCCACTTGCTATTAGTACGATTAAGCAGAGACATAGGGGTAAAATAGCGCCGGCTAATAAAAGGAGTAAGTCTTTGGTAACACTGGTAGGTATTGGGCAATCCTTCTCCTGACTTAGGCTCAGCAAGAAGGCAAGCAATGCGACCGCGCTGAATATCGCCGTTTGCTTAAAGCAGATGGCGATACCCATGGAGAACCCGGCAATCAAGATATAAAGAACGTATGACCGTAAGCGCCTAGTGTTGCGGGAAGCTATCAAAAAAAAGAAAGAGAGGGTGGAGAATAAAATCATGAATGACTCGGTCTGTGCCGTATAAGTCCCATTCATAAACCTCCAGGACACGCTTAGACCGAAAATAATCATGGCGATAATTCCAGCCAAATGGTCTGATAATTTTCGCCCTATAAAGTAAAGTAAGGCTGAGGTTGCGACCATGGAAAGGCTTCCCAGAAGCCGGGGGAACCAGATATTTAATCCGAACAGGAGGTTGGAAATGGTGAATATAAAATAAATGCCCGGGGTCTTGTTCTCGATGGCTTCGCTGTACGGAGGAATACCGTATTTAATCCATAAGAATGCTATATAGTTCCAAATTCCCTCGTCGTTGACCATGTATTCACCGAGGGAGGCAATTATAAGTAAAGAAAATATAAAGACCGCTATTATTGCCGGGTTGGTTACGATACTATAAAGAGTGTCAATTAGATAACCTTTCATTATTCCGGGCTTTTTGGTAGCTAACACAGCATTGCTAATTAATTCTGGTTTTATTATTGATGTTGGAAGTAATCGATATGAATCCGTTCGAAGGATCGCTTTACCCGCTCTAACTCACGATAGGCAAATTTTTACCAGGGAGCGGGCAGAGTGGATTTTACCGGGGCTCCTTGGCTAAATACTGAGAGACTACCTCATGGGTGTCACCAAAGATTACAATCCTCCCATTTCTCAGAAAAACCGCTCGATCACACAGTTCTTCCACCGCTTTCATATCATGGCTTACAAATAGTACCGTTCGCCCCTCCGATGCCGCCTCTTTCATCTTGTTAAGACATTTTTGCTTGAATGCATCGTCTCCCACTGCCAGTACCTCGTCCATGAGCATGATTTCGGGCTCCAGGTGGGAGGCTATAGCAAAAGCCAAGCGCACGTTCATGCCGCTCGAGAAGTGCTTAATCGGCGTATCCAAAAACTTCTCTACCTCTGAAAAAGCGACGATCTCGTCGAACTTGCGGTTGATCTCGGACTTCTTCATCCCCAAAATTGCTCCGCTCAGATAAATATTTTCCCGCCCGGTCAATTCCGGATGGAAACCGGTGCCCACCTCCAGCATCGAACCTATCTTACCGTAGATCTCGGCGCGGCCCTCCGTCGGTTTGGTGACGCGGGAGAGGATTTTTAATAGCACGGATTTACCCGCTCCATTAGAGCCGATTATTCCTAGGGATTCACCCCGCCTGACTTCAAAAGTGACCTCTTTTAAAGCCCAAACATATTTATCATTCCTGGCTTGGTCCCCGTTCCGGTCGAGAATGGTCTGTTGGATAATAGATGAAATACTTCGAAACGGAGCGCGCATCACATTTTCCAGAAACTCACGGGTGGCATTTCCCGGCCTCGGTCGGTCGATACGGAAGCGTTTACTCAAGCCCACAACTCGAATCGCAATTCTATTCATAGCTCAAATCACGTCGGAGAACGTATCTTCCCTATTTCGGAAGAAAAAGATACCTCCCAAAAGCAATGCCACTACCACCAGAACCGAGATTGCCAGCATCATACCCGGGGCTTGAGATTTGCCTAGAAGCGCCCACCTAAAACCTTCTACCACACCGGCCATGGGGTTTAAACCATATAATGCACGCCATTTTTCCGGAACCAAGCTGCTCGGGTAGGCAATGGGGGTTACGAAGAGCCATATTTGAGTGAGGAAGGGAAGGACGAATCCTATATCCCGATACTGAACATTCAGGGCTGCAAGCCAGAGCCCTAAACCTAGAGCGGTGGCAATACTCAGTAAAACGAAAAAAGGCAGGGTAAGGATGGCTATCGTCGGCATAATACCGTAAAACACCATCATCCCGAGCAGAATGAGAAAGGCGATGGCGAAATCCAATAACCCGGTCATGACTGCGGTCATGGGTACGATTAGACGCGGAAAGTAAATTCTGGTAATCACCGCTCGGTTGAGCACTACGCTATTGCTAGACTGGGTCAGTACGTTCACGAAATAGGTCCACGGCACCAAAGCGCTGTAGGCAAATATAGGGTAAGGAACCCCTTCCGAGGGCACCTTGGCCAGTTTCCCAAAAAACAGGCTCAAGACAACCATGGCAATAAAAGGCTGGAATATGGCCCAAGATGTACCCACGAATGTCTGTTTATAGCGTACCTTAATATCCCGCCAGACCAATAGGTAGAGCAAGTCGCGATAATCCCACAACTCGCGCAATCCGAGATTAGCCCAGCCATCGGGCGGACGAATGACGATCGAGGGTATATCTGATTCAGAAGCTGTAATCGGCTGGCTAAAATCGACTCGAAAGTTGTCTTCCTTTTTCATGATTGCATATAAGCCCTACGGAACCGTACTCGCTTTATTATAATACGGATTTAATCCACCGTTTCAGCCTAACGACGTTTGCTAGCTGTAAGCCCAGCCTATGGCGTATAGGCTCAGAAACGTCCAGCAGAAACTGATAAACCCAGGGTCTCCGTGAATTATAATAATAGATAACACTATCTATAAAATATTCTTTTTTCAAAGCCTGGTCTCTCGAGATTCTCATTGCCCAATCAATATCTTCATAGTAGTTTACTTCCTCGAATTTGTATAGACGAGCAATTTCACGCTTTATCGGATTGAGATGATATGGCGGTCTGAAATACACGCCTCCTTTCGAGAAATAACTCTTATACTGGAGTGAGTGTATGAAAATGTGGTGATTTTTCCTTCCTAAAAAGGTAGTTATGCCCTTAATTCCGATGCAGTCAATAGCCGGGTTTTCTTTTATAGCAGTGCATATGATGCGAACGTAGTCATTGCTAACGTCGTCATCGTCGTCGATAAAAGCGACAAATGTCCCTTTTGCTAGCTCAATGAGCTTGTTTCTTTTTGATCCGATCGATTGCTGCTTATCGTCCAGTAAGAATACAATCTCAACCTCGTCCTGGAGAAGATTATCGGTTATTTGTTTGCTCAATTTCCCATACAATTTATCGAACTGTTCTTTTCTGTCTTCCAGGGTGGGAATCAGAATACTGAAGAGTATTTGTCGATCGTCGTTGATAATTACCTTCATTTTAATCAGTCCTACCCGACCGGGGTGATTCCATGATAAGAAAATTCGGCATCTTCATTCGATTATAGCGACAAATAGCAAGGAATCAATGATTCTTTGATGATACTTCTTGGTCACTGATGAAGGCTATAAAGAGGATTCCTGTAGCAACTAGGGCGATTCCTATATAAAGCCAATCCAAGCAGGCGAGGGCAATCGCCAGAGAGCCGACAATCAGACGGGAAAGGCTTTTACCTTGACTATAAAGAGTTAGCAGAAATAACCCCAGAAAGCCGGAGAAAATAAAAAAAGCTCGGTCCAAGCCATCGAAGCATAACGGTTGAGGTCAACATCAAGAGGGAGCTCAGAATCGAAGTGTAGATGGATCCTTTCGTGAAATAGTGAAGCAGAAATCCAACCAACAGAATATTCGCCCCGAATGAAAAAGCGTTGAGCCATCTTACTCCATCTAACGGGTCTATTCCAGATACTTCAAACAAGGAAAGCAGCATCGGGAAAAAAGGTGCCATTTAACTACCGCCGTTTTTACGCCGCTAGCCACCTTGCTCGCGTATCCATGCCCAGCGGCCAGGTGTCTGGTGAAACGCCCCCAGGCTCCTTTCTGCCCGGGGGTTCGCCGCATTAGATCAGGCCAACTCCAATCTTTGACCATGTGCACCAACGTCATATCGATAGCTTTCTCACTATTAGGATTTTCTTAACACAAGGTCCATTAAGGATTCCTGATTAATCTCTGTGCCTAATCTCCAGATTCGGCATCCCCCAACACTCATACCCCATATCATGAGCCATCATCCCTAAACCCTCTGTTTCTATCTCTCCCATATATCCTCCGCTCAGTATATGTAGAATGTCTCTTTTTACTGGCGACATGTTCTTTTCTCTTATCCGGTCTAGGGCGTTTAGTAAAGCTCTCTTTAGTATGTCTCTTTTTCTTAGAAAATAATTGTTTCTTCTAATAAGTGGATTTTTCTTGCCATATAGAAATGGAGGGAAAATCAGCCCGTCTCTATGAATATCCGCTTTTATTAAAAGCATGGTCCCACCCACAGCGTGTAATTTTACAAGATCACCCTCATTTCTTAGGTCATGCATGTGTAATTTTCCTTTATCTCTCCAGGCGTTCAAATCATGGCTTATGCCACCATACTGCTTGACACAGTTTGGCTGTACAATATCTTTGCCGGTTGCTAAAAGTCTTTCTATAATATCAGG
The DNA here is from genome assembly GCA_035559815.1 of Thermodesulfobacteriota bacterium. Lineage (NCBI taxonomy): Bacteria > Pseudomonadati > Thermodesulfobacteriota > Thermodesulfobacteriota bacterium. Next base: position 29,271 of record DATMAT010000033.1, on the reverse strand, counting down.
AGGATACTCAATCACATCAACATCTATCCACAGGACCCAATCCTCGTCATCAAGTGCGTGAAAAAGGAGGCGGTTTCGGCTCCTTGCGAGTATAGTTCTTCTCTCTATTTGGATGTGCCCAGCCCACCTGGGAGTGCCAAGTGGTATATGAAATCCAAAATCCTTTTTCCATAATCCAGCCGACCGGAAGTTCCTTCTTAACTCAGGGAGTCTTTTCTCCAGCTCAATATAGGTATTGTCTACGCTATCGCTTTCCAAGAATCCAATCGAGATCAATCCATGGGGATAGGTTAATTGATAGAGGGATCGAACATAGGTTTCTAAGAACCCCTCGGCATCTTTTACCGGGGTTAATATGAGAACTCTATCTCTATATTCCATAGCCGCCTACCCTCCTCCATTCTCATGAAAAATGAGTGGTTGTTTTTAAGAGCAGAGGATATATCACTGTTGCTTGACTGTGTCAATACATTGACGAAATATGTCCAGGACAGAAGCGCTGTATGCAAATATAGGGTAAGTAATCCATTCGGAAGGCACCTTTGCAGCCTACCGAAGAATACGCTTAACACCACCAAGAGAAGTGCCATTTATCTGATTACTCAGTTTCTCATACAATCTATGAAATTGTTCCTTTCTGTTCTCGAGAGTCGGTATAAGAATGCGAAATAGCATTTATGAAGCCTCAGGATTATTTTTATTTGTCCTTACGGGTTTCTCCAGCTGGTGCGAAAGATCGCACCTCAGAATGTCCTGAGTCCGTAATATATCGTCCCGGTAATATTCAATCAACCACTCACGCATCTCAGTCTGAAGCTCTGGCTTTCTTAGATTTCTTTGTCTAAACTCTCCTAAAATCAAGTCCCAAACCTTATAGAAAGTCGTCGTGCCGGATCTCGGCGCTCCTATAAAATAAGAAAGTTAGGCATTCTCATCATGTAATATTATAAATACAGTTTAATATCTGCATTTTCGACCACCAATTACGCTCAATCACTTAGCTCCATTCAGGCGATGCTTTAATATGTATCTTGCGGCATTGTGTCATTCTTCCGCCGACGGATTGATCGGTTGGGCTGAGGTTCAGAAAAGTATCCTAAGCTATAGCCACTCGCTTCTTATTCACGGCCTCCATGATGACCCTGATGCTGTTTCCGAACGTCATTTCCTTTGTAGCAAAATGGTAGGCGTTCTCGACGATACGAAGCCTCTCTTCCTGGTGATCCAGATAGTAAAGTATGGACTCCGCCAGCTTCTCCACAGGCACCGAGACATAATGGATGCCCGGCTTATAGGCGGGGGAGTGCGGTAGAACCCTCTCTGAAACAATCAGAGACCTGTTTGGAGCGGCAAAAGCAAACCTGAGTGAATTCTCAGACCACCAGGTTCTGAGGATGTTTACTGTGATTTTTGCGCGGTTCAAAAGTCGGGTGCGTGCTTCTCCGAAAATAAAGGGGTTTTTGATTCCATCGGCTATATGAAACCGCACACCACAGGTATTTAGCTTCTCCTGCAATTGGTCGAGTATTTTACTCCGGCGCCTCGTTCCACGCATACCCATCCATAGGACATCTATATCCCGTTCAAGGTTGAGATCCGCATACCAGAGCGGAGACGCACCGAAAGGGGCATGGATCGCGGGCAAGCCGTGCTCGGAAAACCCCCTGGCATATACGGCGGATATGTCCGCAAAAACGTCGAGCCAACCCCTCCGATGGGCATAATAGTAGTCTCCTAAACGCAGAGACCCCCGCATGCCAGAGTTTATTAAATACAGAGGCGAATAACGCAACAGGGTTTTAGCCAAGCTTCTGTTGGAATCATTTAACCGCCCTACCCAGGAACGGAAGGCCCCGATTACCATACCCACCCGGTACGGTATGCTGAGATTAACGAGTCCCTCTGTATTCCAGTGCACGAAGGTCGGTCGTTCCTTACTAGGCACACCGTCGAGCTGGCGCGGAATTTGTAAGAATTCACGATATGGCGCAAATGAGAATACGACATCTACGCCCCGAGGAATCGCCTCGTCGAATTTGAAATAAACCGTTCGATGTCCTAGATTAGTTAATTCGTAGTGGATCGCGGATTCTATATCCCCGGGACTATCATCCCATTTAAGGAGCGCTACATTGTAATATGCTTCTGAAACCATTTTAGCGTTTCCACCAATCCTCCGACTTTTCATATCCAAATCTCAGCAGAAACTCTGTGCCTCCCCTTTCATGGAAATACCTTTTTGTTTTATCGTCAAATATAACTTTCCAATAATCCTGAGCCCTGTGTTTCTTCAAGAGGTAATATATTGAATCCTCTTCCGGTTCATACACATATCCATTATGAGGATTTTCAAAATAGGATTTTCTCTCTTTAGCAAGCCCGATACATCTACCGATGGTATCATTGGGCAAATCCACATCCATGAAATTTAATATCTTCTTCAGTGTATCTGAAGGGTTATTTATTAAGTCCTCGTATCTAATAAATAACACGTTCTTTTTGGCAGACTCATATAGTGCTTCTCTAACGTGGTCTCCCCAGAAATGTCCCTTCTCGGATAGATAACGTATTCCTTCATATATATCCCTCGGTTTGGAGAAATTATGACCTCCCCAAAGAAACTCCATATAAAGGTTAGAGATCATGGCATTGCGTCCGTCCCTGATGATATACACTATATCTATATATTCGGGATTAAATGTATGGCTTTTAATTAAGTTAATATGATCTAAGGCGTTCGTTAGGGGTTTATCCTCCTGACGTATCACGTCTCCCTTATATATGCTTAACTGAGGTCGGCCTTGAAGTATAGAGAAGTAAGTTCTTAATAAAGTACTGCCGGAACGGAAATAGGATATTAGATAAATTTTCTTTTTAAGGCTCCACCTTGCATTGAGCAGATAGAAATGATCCTCTATAAAACCCCGGAACTTAACCTTGATTTCTTTTACACTCTTCATCCTCTTTGCATAATTTGAGAAAGGCTCTAGGATCGCCTTACTATTTCCCGGATGCGGCACATGAATGTCTCTGAGGAAAACATCTCCTTTCTCGAAGTTAGATAATCGCGGAGCGATTTCTGCTCATCCGAATTGCCCATTACACATAAGATCTTTTCGACTGCCTCCTTGTCTGTCTCGTATAACAGCCGATCATCCCTTCCTACGATTTCCACCTGTCCGCCACAATTAGGAACAAATACAATACAGCCCGCCTTTAGCATCTCGGCAACGGCAATACCAAAGTGCTCACGTGGCATTCCATGAATCCCATACCTGTGCCCTGAGATGAGTCGTATGAGTTCCTCACGCGATAGATTCTCATTTAGAAAAACCCAAGATGCATTATCTCGTACCTTCTTAACTACCCGTTTGTAGTAACTCATGTCATAACCCGGGGTTCCAATGATGTGTAAATGAATATCCTCACCATGCGACCTCACTTCCGACAATATATCTATTATATTCTCTAATCTCTTCTCACCAGAAATCCTCCCAATGCATACAAAACCATTCTCTCTATCCTCCCAGGGCACATCCGGAAAGAGACCGGGAACTGGAGGATATACCGTCATCGTCTCAATTCCATAAAATTCTCTGCACTTGCTTCCGGTCCAGTCGGAATTTACCAAGGTGAGGTTCTTTTTCATACTCTCAAATGAATAGCCGGATATGACTCTCCAGGGCTGGTATCGTCCACAGACTAGGGTCCATAGGTGTTGATACCATGGAAGATCGACAGCCGATGGGCGTCTTTTCTCATGTATATGTAGCCAGGGATAGTGAACGTACTGGATTCCTTTGCGTCCAAAGTCAATCTCGTTACTTGCGGTGATGACAACGTCAAATCTATCCTTCACAATCTTACAGATACGCATGAGAAGAGAGATCCTTTGTACACCGAAGCGATCGAGATCAGCCAGACGGCGCAAGAGCCGAGGCACACAGTAAACCTTGAAATCGGACGGGCTGAGAGATGTCCCATAATACCGATTAAGCAGGTCAACATTGGGCGGGGCACTGGTCAGTACCGATATATCATACTCCCCCTTTAGTGCCTCGATGATCCAGACGGCAACTGCGTTACCGCCGCCCGGGGGTTGCAGTGTGGATTGGACAAGTAGAACTTTCTTCATTGGGGATGTTTATGAAATTAGCTATGCGCTTATACCGGGCAATTCCAAATCCCCATATCTCATCACTTCAACCAGTAGATATATCGCCCTGCGCAGAACGCAGCATATTCAAATTATCCTGTAAATCGTATTCCCACTTATCCAGTAGATGGTTCATGATTTCTGGGTTGTCGGTTAACTCCCTTCAAAGGCATTTTTGGCATGGAGATACTCCTTATTCCACATATAAGCCAGGTTATTTCTCTTATATAAACCCGCCCTTGATTCGAGCTTATTCAAGTAGTTCACAGGAAAAATCGCCCGATACCTGTAGAACGGCTGGGGTAAGTAGTAGGTGTGCTCCCCCTTCGCGTACAGCAAATAATCCATTAGTTTACGCGGGCGAAACATAAAACGCTTGGGGTCGTAACCGACATCATAGGCATCGCCTTTTGAGATTATATATTCCTTGTTTTTAAACAGCCTCCTCCTAAAATCCACAATCCAAAGCAGCCTGCCCCCCATGACGTTATAGAACGGCAACCTGAACATCTCCACGTCAGGGTAAAGAACGGGGAGGTTCCTGAGTTCTTCTAGTGATGATTCATGTATTATCTCGTTGGCTTGAACATAAAGACAGTAAATGCCAGTACATCTCTCCTTTAAAAGATTGGTCATCGTCGCAAGGATTTCGCCCCTCTCCGTTTTGTCTCCCCATTCGTCTCTGAAAAGTCTGACTTTGCCCGGGTATCTACTTTTTAAACTCTGCAAGGCCTCCCATGTTTCATCTGAAGAATAGCCATCGGATATAAGGAACTCATCACATATGGGGAACGCAGCCACGATTGCCTCTAAAAATGGGTATCCCTGCGATACGGCGTTTTTCAATATCATAAAGCCCGATATGGTCACCTTTTCTAAAGTCATCATTTATCCCCCTGGAATTGCCTTACGATTTCCTGAATATCACGCATGAATCTCTCTGTTGAGAACATTTCTTTCCTTGAGTTCAAGTAATCAATTAATGACATTTGCTCATCCGGATTGCCCATCACGCGCACAATCTTCTCGACTGCTTCCCCTTCAGTCCTATAAACCAAACGTTCATCCCCTCCAACAATCTCCACCTGTCCCCCGCTGTTATGAACAAAGACTATACACCCCGCTTTGATCATCTCCCCTACTGCAATCCCAAAATGTTCCTCTATGTTTGCGTGAATTCCGTACCTGTGCCTGGAAATCAGATTTATAAGCTTCTCTCTCGATAAGTTTTCGTGTAAAAGAACCCAAGGTGAATTTTCTCTCACAACTCTCATAAGCTTTGAGTAATATTCATTCTCACCTGCGAATGGGCTAGGGGTTCCAATGACATGTAAATGAATATCCGGAATTCTCGCTCTGACCTTCGTAAGAATCTTTATTATCGTTTCAAAATTCTTCCCGGGGCAGAATCTCCCGATACAGACAAATCCGTTTTCCCTATTATTCCAATGAATATCGGGGAATGTACCAGGAATCGGAGGATAAAGTGTTATAGGGCTAATCCCGTAAAATTCCCTAACCTTATTCCCAGTCCAATCTGAGTTAACAAGTGTAAGATTATTTACCATTCGACTATAGGAAAACCCGGAGAGCAGCATCCAGGGCCTGTAACTGCCCTTCAAAGTTTCCCAGAACCTTCGATGACGTGGCAAATCAATATCTGGCTTAATCTTTCCGTACAAATAAGGATAGTGAAAATACTGTATTCCCCGACACCCCAGGTCTATTTCATTCTCGGCGGAAATTACTACATCATATTTGCTGTTCAATTTCTTGGATAAGCGCATCAGGTAGCTCTGCCTCTGAATAGTTGCGGGATCAGGGTCTAAGTCTATAATGCTACGTAAAGCAGGGTTGACGGAGTGGACACCGAGTTCAGACTCGTTTAACGAAGTGCCATAAAATCGGTTTACCTCTTCGAAATCAGGATGTTTCCAGGTCAAGATGGAGACGGAATTATCCTTTTTCAGCGCTTCTATCATCCATGCCGCAACCATCCTTGCGCCCCCAGGAGGTTCAAGAGTGGTTTGGACAAATAAGACTTTTTTCATATGTGACATTTGATAAGTCTATAACTAATTAAACTCACACAACATGCTCATTCTTTCTTTCCCAGTTAATGTATTTAAACTCTTAAAATAAGTGTTACGCCCCCAATTCAGGGTAACAGTCTCATGTATCTGATCTCCTTTATAAGATTCAATTAGGAAGAAAAAGTAAAGTACCCTTAAAACCAGATCATCTGCGGAACGAAATCTGTGTGAGGAGGTTTTTTGAAACTCTTCGGGGATCATGTTCTCTAAATAAACCAGTATTTCCTTATCATAGAGCTGAGGAGCATGTGCGGGCAAAAGGCGGGAGCGTTTTTTGCCCCAAAGCATATTGATGACCTTTTGTGTATACGCATATGCCCGATCTTGAACCGGTCCTCTGTCGGTTTTACTCCGCAAAAGGTTTTTTTGAAAGTAGATATACTACCCGCCGGACTCTGTTATAAAATCACCTTCAGAGACAGCCCTGCTAAGGAAGACGTCGAAGCTGAAGTTCAATAGCGTTTAAATTAAACGTCGGTAGATAGGATTTATCTAAAAAGATTTCATCATGGGTGATTATCGAGATACGGTTGTGTGATGTATCTAACCAATTAGGGATGTCACCATTGGTGACTATATAAATATTGCCGGCCCATGGGGCGAAGGCTTCAAGCGATCGCAATGAGTATCTTAGCTCATCGTTATTGCGGAATCTCTGCGAACTGATACTTTCAGGCAGAACCGATAAGGCATCGTGCCAGTATGTCTTTAAACGTTCTTTAAATTTCGGTTTAGTTCCATCAACCCAGGTGTATACAACATCAATACTCTCCTCAAGGTATGACTTGTCAACAGGTAATTTGCCCGAGTTTACAACAGCCCTTGGTTTACTTATATCAGTGCTGTTCATACTTTCTTCTCTAAAATATTTAATCCAACATCCTCACTTTGGAGTAATCTGATATATTCTCATATACCTTCATCAGTTTTCGGCTAATCACTGCCCAATCATAATGCGTCTCGACCAAGCGCCGGGCATTACGGGCTATCCTTTCCCTAAGCCCTTTATCCGTAAGTAGCTGAATTACGCGCTCTGAAAACTCCCTCGGTGAATCGGAAATCATAATGTTCTCTCCATCAGTTACGTTCAACCCCTCACAGCCGAGAGTCGTGGATACTATCGGTCTTCCCAGTGCCATTGACTCTAAGATTTTGAGTCTGGTTCCTCCGCCTCCTCTCAGGGGAACTATTGTTACCTGCGATTGCTGATAATAGGGAATTACATTTTCGACGTAGCCGGTAACGGTCACGTTTCCTCGCTCAGCCAGCTCTCTTATTTCCGGAGCCGGTTCATGTCCCACTACAACCAGTTTTAAATCCGGTATTCGGTTTTGGATAAGAGGCATGATGGAGTTGCAAAAGTAAAGAACTGCATCGATGTTTGGAGGGTACCCCATTACTCCGACAAATATTAAAGTATTTTCCTGGGGACCCTCTCCGAGAGGTTGATAAAGCGTGGTATCGACGCCGTTATCGACGATCGAGATAGGAACGTTCGGGTTAGCTGATCCCAGTGCTTCTTTCTCGATAGGCGAGACGACAAGACAATGATCAAACATTTGGGCATACCGGGCCTCCCAGCCGTGCATCAGCATCCATTTTACCAAAAAAAGGAATTTCTCCTTAATCGGGGTCTTGAGAAAGAACATCCGTTTGTATTGGTTGAATGCGAGGTTATGAAAAGACAGTATCTTCTTACACCGGCTATCCGTCGGAATGGCCTCAACGTAAGGGGCAAGGAAAGAATGCTCTATCTGGACGATATCCGGGTCATACTTGCCGATTACCTTGCTGATCTTATTCATCATTTCATCATATATGAAGGGATGAGTCGCTAGTGGTCTTCCGTTCAAAATAGTATGCGCAATGCTGAAAAGGTGCTCTTTGACAGAAAGGGAGTTTGCCAGGACAAAATCTAGATAATGGCAGAGTTTTCTCAGGTGGTCTACTTGTCTCACCTGCTTTTCTTCGGTAATAAGGCTCAGTAGGAAAACAGAATGATGCCCAGAGATATTTTTGATGAGGTTATAATCGTGTATTCTCGCCCCGCAGTCGGGAGGGTAGGGAAGACCGAGTGTAACAAATAGTATTTTCATGTATGTATGTTTCCAGGAATGGAGTAATAATAATTCTAGAATGACCGGCTAAATCGGAGGCCCCTTTCTTGACCCAGAATTGGAATAATCCCGGAAACGGTTTTGACAATGTAAGAGGGTTTAACATCCGGCGAAAGCATTTCCTTGGAACCCCTAAAAATAGTCATAAGTTCTAATTGGTTTCGGGCTAAAATGAGCTTCAATTGTTCCCACGAGGTCACGTATCTGTGAGGAGAGGGCCGCACGTTTATGATGCGGTTTCTATCCAAAAAACCACTTTTTGAGAATCGTTCTTGAATATGCTTTGAGTTATTCTGCTCATGGTCTTTATCGTATTGAACCGTCCCCAGAAACCTAGCCTTCTATCACGTCCAGGCTCGGAACCTGGTCTTAGGGTGCAAATCCTTGAAATAAGAAACAATCCCGAGAGCCAAGCCGACCCCGCTGTACAGGTAGCTAAACCAGTTCATCAAAATCGTTTTCACCGTGAACAGGGTGCCTTTTTCTTTCCAAGCAAGGCGATAAAAGCGCTGGTTTAAAATCAGGAATGACACTAAAAGAGGTAAAAAAAGAAATCCGCTTTTGGGCAAAAAATAGATCAATGGCAAGTTGAATAACATCAAGAACGCCAGGGGAACACTCAGCACGTTGTTCATCCTTAAATTCAAATCTTTACGGAATATCCTTTTCTCCAGCATCAACCTAGTCCAGGGAATGGCCCTATTCATAACATCGGACCTAAGCAGGCTAAGAAAGGTATATTCCTTGCAGTGGGTAAGTTGTATCTCTTTATTAAGAAATATCTTATAGCCCAACTGATAAAGTCTGTACCCAAATTCCATATCCTCCAGACTTCTATAGTTTTCATCGAAACCCCCTAGTTTGAAAAATATATCCCTTTTTATCGCTCCAAAACCGCCGCAAAAGGTGGCCGCATCTTCCAGGGAATTTTGATGGGTGTAGTGATGTACCAGGTTTTTATACTGGGAGTAGAAATTGGAGGGAACGGTGTCTTTTTGATAGGAGCAGAATAGAGCAGATATCTCCGGCCTGCCCCGAAAAGTTTCTACTATCTGTCCTATCGTGTCTTTCTGGATAATAATGTCCGAATCCAAAAAGAATAAAATCTCACCGCCCGATGCTTCCGCCCCTCTATTTCTGGCAGCGGCGGGTCCTAAATTGTAACTCATCCTAATTAACCTGCAGGGGAATTGACCGATTGCATTTAGGGAATTATCTGATGAGTTATCATCGATGACTATGACCTCAAAATTCTGAAAATCGGAATCGTATACCGATTTAAGACACTCAAAGATGGTTTTTTGTGAGTTGTAAACCGGGATGATGATTGAAACTAAGATATCCGGGTTCATCATTTGACCAAGAACTCCTCTATTCATCGCCGTCTAAGGCGTTGTTCGGCTCCCTTTTCGTACCATGACCAATATACTTTAGCCCCTTGGGTTTATTATATAAGCCCAGCTCGGAAAGCATGACAGCGAGTATAATATTAGTATTAGTCCGTGGCATCGGTCAATTTCTTTGAAGAAGACTTTGGGCGAAAGCATTGGCCTTGTGCAAGACCGAGCGTAAAATCGGAAACCTATGAAGAAGCCAGCATGCGGCAAAAGAAGTGCCGCTGTAAAAATAGTAGAGGAAATGAAGTGGTATAGCCGTGACAGTGAATTTTAGTCCCCTCTCCCGATAGAAAAACCCGTATACCTTTCGATTAAGGATTAGGAGCGTGGCGATTAGCGCCAAAGAAGCTATGAAAAAATTATCTGCGGGGAATTTGAACAGATTAAGAGCGCCTAAAAGCGAGACGATAACCGTGAGAACTAATATCCCTACTAATAAAGCGCTTATCCGGTGGGGGATTTGGAGGTTTAAATCACGCGGTAATAAACCGCTCTCCAGAATCAACCTGGACCAGGGGATGGCGCGGTCAAAGATGTCTGTTTTCAGACAACTTCGCCATTTCCAGTGCTTCAGGTGTTTAACCTGAAGCTCTTTGTCTAGAAGAATTCGGTAGCCTCTTTTCCACATCCGTAGCCCCAGTTCTATATCCTCGATGGACGGTTTAGTGTAGAGATATTCATCGAAACCATTGAGTTGATGGAAGATCTCCCGATAAATAGCGCCGCAGCCCGCCCAGAAGGTTTTTGCTTCCGATTGAGAATTTTGGTGTATGTAGTGGTGAAAAAGATTCCGATACTGGGACAACAGGTCAGAGGCAGCAGGACTGTCATCATAAGAGCCGAAGACAGCCACAATTTCTGGATTCTTCATAAAGTCTTCAGCTATGCGAGTAATGGTATCAGGCTTGACTACTATGTCGGAATCGACGAAAAAGAGTATTTCTCCCTTTGCTTTCTCAGCGCCAAAATTGCGCGCGGCCGCCGGACCGGATTGGCGGTCCAGTCGAAGTACCGACGCACCTTTTCCCCTGCTGATTTCAGCGCTTTTGTCTGTAGAGGCATCGTCGACGACTATGATTTCATAAGGGTTATAAGTAGAGGCAAGTATTGAATCTAAACACTTATCGATATAGTTCTCCCCATTATGCACTGGAATAATAATCGAGATGAAGGGCGTCTTATTTTGAAACGAGGGGGTAGAGTATTGCATGTTCATCATAATCTACTTTAATTGTTCTTCTTCCTTTTGTGACAGTATAGAGAGGTCCTTATAAATGTTCAAAACCTCGTTTCTGGTTTTTCCAAAAAGAGCCGCGGTAAACTTGCCGTATTCCAGGCAGCCGATATTGAAAGGAACCAATCCTTTGCCGGTTTCCGGGTCAAAGAATGAGTGGTCATATAATTTCTCGATGTCTGCGAACGAAATCGCCTTCGTCCTGACGTTGAGTGAGAGAAATGCCTGGATAATCGGCCGTCCTTTTCTTTTCTGCTCTTTATTAAGGTGTTCCATGAGTGCTCGGGGATAGGTGGCGGCGTTGGTTCTCGGGTTGATTTCGGCAAGATAGTGCTGGTATAGACCCTTTTCCCGGTCAAAATACTCTATGAAATCGAACCCCAGTAAACCGCTGTATCCCTTCGCCTGCAGCCACCTTGATAGCGTCCTGGCTGAAAGTACCATATCTTTTAACGTGTTAGCTACGGATGGGTAAATGTTGCCCTCGTGCATCAGGTTTTCATTAAGGACCTGGTCGGTGATGCCCACGCAGAAAATATCGCCCTTGCCGGGCTCTATATACATCAGAACGTTTGGAGAGACGGTAAAATCAATCATAGACTCTACGATATATGTGGTGTTGTAGTCTTTCTCCGCAATCTCGTTTAGAGCTTGCTTTATGCTAGGAGCACCTTTTTCTACGATGAAGGTTGAATCTCCGGATGTCCCATGAGTTCCTTTGATAACCACTCTACCGGTTCTATGGATGTGGCGGCCTACGCCGGACTCGATCGGTGTCATGCTTAAGGGCCTTCCATCTTCTCCCCGCATGATTTCTATAACTTCGCCTTGGGGAACCGGTATTCCGAGTGCGAGTGCTTTATTTCTGACCTTGCACTTTTGGTCGGCATAGCAGACTGCCTCCGGGGCTCCACCATCGAGATGGATTTTCGTGGCTAGAACCTTCTCTAAAGTGGAAGCCAGCCTAATTTCTCGGTGGGTTGTTATGTAAGGGTTCAGGATAATTTTCTTGTTGGGCTTAATCAGCCTTCTAATTGTCAAAAGCGCATCAGGATTAGCAGCTACTAGGTCAGATAGACTTGCCCCGACGCCGGTATTAACGCCACCAGAAGCAACTATTACTTTTTCTTTTTTAGTGCCTACAGCCAGTCCGGAGAGGAATTGAAGATGCTGGTTGTCTACATCGTACGGAACGCAGACCAAATCGTCAGGCCTTGCCAATACCAGGGCTCTTTCCGAATATTTGGCTAATTCCGGCTTAATTTTGATATACTCGCCGATGTTCTTAAGCGAGGTGACGCTGTGTACGAATATTTGGGTAACATTGGAGTCACCCAAGGTTTCGACTATGGAGCTTATATCATTATCTCGGTCGAATTCGGTCATATACATAGTTGAAAGCTCAGGGACTAACCTTTTCTGGGTGATTCCAGTCGATTTCGTCGTAATCGGACTTCACCATCGAACGGGCCACACGGAACTTTCCGTTTGAATCGAATTGTATCTCGAGGACCAGAACTATCCGGAATTCCACTCCCGGTCCTAGCAATTTGGTTGCGGAATCCTCTACTACTGCCACTTGAGAGGGAGTAGGATTGGCAGAGGGTACTACAAGACAGGTAATCCGGTCCACACTCTCCTGTATCAGTTGGTATTGGCTAACCCACGGGGCTATGTCGCTGACGATAATGCGTATAATCTCGTAAGGATGCACCATTCGTCCTCCCGGGAGAGAAAAATAATCTAGCATACGCCCCTGTACCGTGCTTATCGTCGAAAAAGGCTGTCCGCATCGGCAAATTTCTAATCCTTTGGTGACAATGTCCCCTAACCTGTACCGGATGAAGGGCATAGCAAAGGAGTGGAGGCCTGTGCAAACGACCTCGCCTCTCTCGCCGATTTCGACGGGGCGGCCGTCTTTAACAACCTCGAGGATCACACTGTCATCACATACGTGCAGTTCTCCCGTCTCTTTACATTGTCTGGCAATCTGGTTGAATTCGTGGCTGCCGTAAGTCTCGAAAACCGGGGCTGAGAAGGCTTTGCTAATCTGTGTTCGCATTAGTGGGGTAAGTACTTCTCCTCCTACCATGACTATGCGAGGGGTGATTGAGAAGCGCCCCTCGTTGCAGATGACCCGAGCCAGATGCGAAATCACTCCGGGAAACCCGGCCAGGGCATCGGGACGAGTACGCTCTAGTTTGGACAAAATACGGTCTGGGGGTAATAGACAGCTAATCCCGACCCTACGGTATAAACCAAGCGCCTGAAGAAAATGCGTCGGAGTTAGGCGGTCTTTGAGCAGAATTGGCCGGACAAGCCCTATACTGGCTGTGGTGTCGGTCATTCGCACCCCAAAGTCTTGCCGGGAACGCAGTATAATCGTACCGAGAAGCCTCTCTTCGAACCAGGTGCGGCGAATAATAAGGGGTTCGCCTGAGGAGCCGCTGGTCCTCCGTACAACAAGATTTTTTGGGTTTACACCGCGTGCAACAATTTCTTCTTCTGGTAAAGACCGTAGGTCGTTCTTCGAGGTGACCGGGATTTTGCCGAGGTCGTCTGTGGTTTTGATGTCGCCGGGCCCAAGACCTGCACGGTCGAGCAATTTACGGTAGTAAGGGACATTATTATAGGCATGAGCTATCAGGTCCCGGAGCCTCTTATTCCGGAACGCAACGACCTCCTCTCTTGTGACATATTGGTGACGCAGTAATGTGTATAGTGTTAATAGTTGGTCTAGTGGGGAAATCACGATTTTACTCTCTGCCAGGGTACCTTAAAATGTTATCTACGGGTTGGATAACATGGTTCCCTACCAATGATTTTCCTTCATTGAATAAATAGTCTTGATTCTAAACCGCCCAGGTCGAACTCTGGTTTTAACTCCTTACAGATATCGCAAAGAAAAGTCTTCCCACACTTAGTCTTCCAGCAGCCGATTGGTCCAAACTGGGCCAGGAATAACCTGGAGAGATGGTCGGTAATTCGTCCCTTCAGCAACACCAGGTCTCCACTCCGAAGCTCTGACCGTAGGTATAGAGCCGCTCGGTATAGGTCTTTAAAATGAAGAGCCTGCTCCGGTTTCATCCCGGACGCGATGGCCGTCTTTACAGCGTGATGCCCGTGTTCACCGATAAAGACTGCTAGGTCGGCTATTTGTGAGGCAGTCTTTCCCAATTTCTTAAGCCGGTCACGGGGCTTATCACGAGAATCGGAGATATCACTCATAACCAGTACCCGACGCTTAGCTTCGGCTTCTTTCAAGACCTTCAGTGCCGGCAGCAAAGTATCCGACGAGCCGTTTTCTTCATCCCGTAGAATAATAGCTCCGGAAGGAACAACTACCGGCTGCATACGACCCATAGCCGGGTTGACTTTCTCCAGTGCCGCGGCTGCATCTTTGAGCGAAATTCCGCAGGAAAGGGCCGCAAGGACAGCGGCCAAAATCGAGCTCACCCAGTGCTCCCCGACCAAATTAGTCTTAATCCATTCGGCCTGAGACCGGGTATGCACCCTAAGGGTCAGATGTTCGGGCCATTTTGACGATATCTCATCGGCCCATAGATTATACTCTTTCGATAGACCAAACGTCTTCACTTTGCACTTGCAGTTGTCGGCCATTCTTAGCACGCGTGGGTCGTCAGCGTTCAGAATGGCCAATCCGTCGGAGGAAAGAGGCTCCAAAATCCGGGCCTTCTCTCTGGCTGTTTCTTCTAGTGTCTTGAAGAAGTTGATGTGTGTCCTGGCCACTGCCAGCACGATAGCGATATGAGGCCTCACCAGTCTAGCTAATTTACCGACCCGCCCCGGTCGGCTGGTTCCGATTTCCACCACGGCAAATCGGTGCCATGGTCTTATTCGAAGTATGGTACGGGGGACACCGTAAGCATCATTTTGATTGTATTGAGTCATAGCGGTAGGAAAATGAGCGGAGAGTATGGCCCCTAGACACTCTTTGGTTGTCGTTTTTCCTACGCTTCCGGTTATGGCTATAAAGGTTGTTCGGAAAAGAAATAGACGCCATAGGTATGCGAGTAAATACAGGAGCCTCAGGAAGCATTCCCAGAGAAAGACATTTTTTTTTATGCTTGAATTTATGAACTGTATTCAACTTCGTTTATTGATTCCGAGGCTTACAGCCTTTCATGAAAAGGTCGTCCCAAAGCTGAATTCCGAGGACGCCCATCAAATACTTACTGTGGACGGTCTTCCTAAGTCCGTGTTGCCCAGCCAACTGGGTCATAAACTCGGGGTTAAAATATCCTTTTTCTCTGAGACAGTTTTCGGACATTAATTCCGAGGCAAATGCCGGTAGCTCGTCCACCCATTGTGCGTACGGGGCGGAGAGTCCGCGCTTCTTTCGCTGGGCAATTTCCCTGGGTAAAACGTCGCGCATAGCTTGGCGGAGTATGTGTTTTTCCTGAACGCCTCGCATTTTCAAAGAGGGTGGGATTTGAGTGGAGAACTCCACGAGTTCATGGTCCAGGAAGGGCACTCGCGCTTCCAGTGAATAGGCCATGGAGGCTGCATCTAAGTGTCTAGTAATATAGTCCGGGAGACGCACCTTCAGTTCCAGGTATTGCAGTTGTGCAAAGGTATGCCAGCTATTGAACTCTCGGGGGAGGCTTAGGGAGTCTTCGGCACTAGATTGGTCGGATAGTTTGTATCTCAGGTCGTCGGAAAAGATTTGGTCATCAAACTCGGCAATTCCGGAGTCGATGACAAATTTATATCGAGCCAGGTTCATCTCGGATGGAGCGCTGAGTATTCGGCTTGCCCGCGGCCATCTTCTTCTGACCGCCGGCATCCGGGCCAAGAATCTTTGCATCCCCCTGGGGAGCTTTGTGAAGGGCTGTAATAGCTTGTGGGTTATGAACCAGGGATAGCCCCCGAAGATTTCGTCGGAACCTTCTCCGGTCAGTACTACCTTGACGCTATTTGACGCCAACTGAGAGAGGATCATTTGAGGAATCTCGACGCCGGTGGTGAATGGGTCCTCGCAGTGCCATACAGCCTTGGGCAGAATCTCAAAGTCCTTAGCAGTACATAGCGCCTGTCGGTTATCGAGATTATAGAACTTAAAGTGATTCAAGGTTTTCTGCTGGCTTATCTCGTCAAACCGCTGGTTCTCGAATGCGAGAGAGAAGGTCTCTATAGGGCGATCGCTATTTAAGCTCATCAGGGAAGCGATGGAGCTAGAGTCGATTCCGCTGCTTAGCCATGCCCCGACGGGAACGTCGCTCCGTAAATGAATTCTTACGGATTCCTCTAGCTTATACCTGAGTAATTCGGCCCATTCCTGCTGGCTTCTTCGAGGCGTATCTTCACCCCGCGTCGGAAAGCGAACGTCCCAATATTGGCGAATGGATGATTTGCCGTCCCGATAAAGAAGATAATGTCCGGGCAACAGCCGACGAATCCGGGTAAATAGGGTCTTGGGTGAAAGGACAAAACCCAGGTTGAACAAATCCTTGAGTGCCTTCACGTCCATTTCCCTTTCTATACCGCCGCTCATCAGTATGGACTTTATCTCCGAGCCAAAGTATATCCCTTCCATGTTCGTAGAGTAAAATAGCGGTTTTATGCCGAGACGGTCTCGGGCGAGCATAAGCTGGCGGCGGTTTCTATCCCATAAGGCAAAGCCGAACATACCTCTTAAATAGCTGACGCATTCTTCACCATGGTCTTCATAAAGATGAACGATTACCTCTATGTCCGAGTGGGTTTTAAAACGGTGGCCGCGGGCCAGTAGCTCTTGCCTGAGCTCTTTGAAATTATAAATCTCTCCATTACAAACGACGATTATGGACCCGTCTTCGTTAAAAATCGGCTGGTCCCCGGCTTCCAGGTCTATAATACTCAGGCGCCTAATTCCCAGGCCGACCCCGGGCGCAATATGAAAACCCTGGCTGTCCGGGCCGCGATGGGCCATAATCTCGGTCATCTGACGGAGCATTTCCCTATCAACCGGCCTTTCCGGATGGGAATAAACTACCCCGCAAATTCCGCACATCAGGCAACCTTTCCTATTTCGTGCACCGAAATCGTTCCGTAGTCTTTACCGGTCATGATATTCCTCGAATAGACGACCTTTACAATCCTCAAGTGTTTTTGTATCGACCAGCCGTGTCTTTACCGGGGTTCTGATGTTCTCTTTCCAACCTGAAGCCGAAACCAGATAGAGCTGTCTTAAACCCGCTATCCACATATAATGGTGCGCTCTCTCGACTTCGGTCTCCGCCGCCGGGTTTTCACCGTCCATCAGAGATATGGCGGATAAGCCGCCATTGTCTCTGAATATTAATGGGTTATTGGAGAGCAGTGAAATTACCTCTCTGCTGAAATTATTGATGTACACCAAATAGTCATAATAGGTGTCGTGTTTTTCATTAATGATCATTCCCCATTTGCGCTTATACCGCAGCAAGCCGTCGTTGAGCAAGGGGCGGCAGCCGCCGAAGTCAACAAGTTCGCACCCCAGTTTACTGGCATGTTCTATTATGAACAAATAACACGCCGTAAGCGCGCCTGTTTTCACCAGGGTCCGTTCTCCGTTTAAAGTGCCCAGGGCTAATATTTGAAGGAGCTGGCCCCGTCGTTTAAAGAGAAGCCCGGCGATCGGTTTATTGTTTTGCATTACCCAGAGTAACCCGCCTTGCTTGAGGCTTCGTCTCAACTGGTAAAAGTTTCGTATATATGCCTTTTCACCATATCGTCTTTGAATAGAGGGAACGTACATCTCATTGTAAAACGTATCAAAGTCCGAAATGTTCTGGGTGTAATGAGGATGAAGATTACTCCGTCGCACTATACGCAGGTCATCCTTCAAGCTGCGGCTTCGGCGAGGGGGTATCTTCAGACCCTCAGACACCGGGAGCGATAAGCAAACCCATTCCGGGACGGCAATATAATCCTGGCTGAAGAATAGACGGGCGGAGACCCGGTCTATACGAGCTATAGTCAAATCGGTGGACTGTCTCAACAGTCTCAGGGTGGAAGCTAGATTCCAAGACCAAACATTTTCCACTATCTCCAGCTTGTACTGACCGTCAAAAAAGTGGTCGGTCATGTAGTCAGTCTCGGCGTTCTCTCTATTGGCAAATAGAATGGTCACTTCTTGGCTGCTTAAATGGGTTTTACCACGTAGAATGGATACAGTTATACGCAAATTTTTAAAAGGTAGTAAATACCTGTAGTGCTTTTTAAGAAAATCCCCGACGCCGTCGGGCAAATAACCATAAAGCCACCAGGCTCCTCTCAAAAACCACTGGCTCGCTTTACTCCGAGGGTGTGTCATTTAATAATCATTCTTCCTCACTGCTGTTCAAAATAATCAGAAACCAATGGTTCAAGTTCGAAAAACAGGGCCTTTAGATAGATAAAAAGTTTTCCTCTTTTATGCTTGCTACGCTAGCGCTGTCCTAACCACTCGACTTAGCCGGTCAGGCCTGCAACTTTGCCACACACCCTTCGTCTTCGCTCAGGGTGAAGGGATGTTACCGTGAGGTTTATCCATCTTCGTGGTGAGTAGTTCGGCAAGCTCAGTGTGAAAGGGTTTTTTATTTTTCTTTCCAGCGGGTGCTATTCCGCTCATGCTGAGCCTGTCGAAGCATGGTCTTTTGATTAGTAAGACCGGTGTTGGTCCTTCGATCCTTCGGTATAACTCAGGGCAGGCTAGGCTCAGGACGGACGAGGGTTTTATTTCTTATTGCCCGCGTATGCACACATCTGCTAATTCCCTGAGTGGAGTTTAGACTGGTTTATCAAGCACGCTCAGGGTAGCCTTCGACCATATTCTACGGAAATCACCGTACGATCCTTTCCGGCTTTACATCGCCACTTTCCGTCCTCTCCAGCCTCTCTCCAGCATGGGACAGTGTTCACAGTTTACCTTTGCATTACAGAAGCTGATATCGCAACGAACGGGAAGACCCATGAGAGAAAAGGCCACCCGCTCCAGTCTCTGGCTGTCTCTACCTTTGATCAGTACTACGTCTTCTGGTTTAAGGTCTTCACGCAGAACCTCAATCGCTTTGAATAAGTTTCTTCCAGCGTTTATTATTCGTTCCGGCGGCAACCCCCCGCGTTTTGCTCCGGTAGCATAGCTTTTACAGCCGGTATCTCCGCCCAAGAAAATAGCCTGCCAGGCGATTTGAGCAATGCGCTCACCAATAGCCCGGTAGATAGGACCTTGGCTTCCCGGAGGCTCTTCTACTTCTCCCAGCACCACGATACGCCGTTTTGCCGGTATTTCCGATAGCGCGTCCAGTGCGGTCTCGATCGTCTCCAGCCCCGATTTGTGGTCGTCTCTCAGGATAAAAGCACCGTTTGCCAGCCTGACCGGTTGTAAGCGGCCGGATGTCGGAGGCAGTGATTCGAGTGCCCTAATCACCTGGTCGAGGTCAAGACCCTCGGCAATGGCTACAGCCAGTGTAGCCAGGATGGGATATACCATGTGCTTGCCTATAAGGCGGGTGCTTAAAGCCCTTGTCTCGCCGCCAGCATGGAGTTTGAACCGCATACCATTCGGCCAGTCAAGTTGTATATCTCTAGCGATTACGTCGTTGGTTTCCCCTATGCCGAAGGTTATAACCCGGGCAGAAGTCTGGTTCTTCATCCAGAGAACATTCGGGTCGTCGCCGTTAAGCACGGCTAGGCCCGATTCACGGAGTATTTTTACCATAGCCGATTTCTCTGACCGCGTCGTTTCCAGCGTGCCCAGGGAGCGGTTGTGCTCACTCCCGATCGAGGTGACGACGGTGATGTCCGGCCGGATGAGTCGGGCATATATATCCATCTCGCCAGGGCCATGGATCCCGACCTCTATTGCGGCATGTCGGTCAAATGGTCGAATGCGCAGAATCCCCCGGGCTACACCAGTCCAGGAGTTCCGCTGGAAGCTCGGATGATATTGTTTACCTAACGCAGAGATTAGAGCGCGCGCCGTGGTTGACTTCCCGTAGGAACCGACAACAGCGATGATGCGGGTGTTTCGGACAAGTGTGCTCCGATAGGTATAGGCGATACGGGATAGAATCGGCCAGGTACTTCGGTACATACTGTGCATAAGGTGAAATCGCCCCAGGGGTGTGGATAATAGAGCCGGTATCTCGCGCCATTTATATGGCAACTCTTTTCTCCTCGACGTTAAAAAAGCCTGTTCTTCCTCAAAAAATGAGAGTGACGTTTCTATCTAGGCTAACAAAATTATCTGGTCATAGACATATTCATACTTTACTCGATGTCATGATGTGCATAGAGCACGTTAATCTTTACATTAATATTTCTTTTAGTGATTAGAGAGACATAGCTATATTCAATCACAGTAGCCCGTTTAATTTGAGTTTGTGTGGAGTCAAATTTTCAGAGCTTTTAAGGTCGATTAGACATGTTTGTGGTGGACTGCTGATATTTGCCCGCCAGCCGGATGCGCTGATAAGATAAAGCCATTTCAGCCCTGGCATCCATACGGAATGATGAATCTTCCGCACCTGAGCATTTGTTGCAGGTTCTTTTTGATCCATCACACATAAACCAGACAAACCTTTATGGTCTCGGAATATGAGCGGTGTTTTTGAAAAGAAAGAGATTATCGGTCCGTTAAAGCGGTTCCAATATACCAGGAAGTCATACCACGTATCAGGTTTTTCTCTTAGACTTACGCCCCATTTGTGCTTATAGCGCAGCACACCATCGCTCAGAGAAGGACGGCACCCACCAAAGTCAACGAGCTTACAGCCGCTGACATAAGCGTGTTTGACAAGAAGTAAGTATAGCGAAGCGAAGGCGCCTTCTTCCACAGGCTTCGATTCTCCATTGATTGTGCCGAAAGCAATGGACCTGAGTTGTTCGTTTCGTTGTTCAAATAGAAGACCGGCGACAGGCTGGTTATTACGTTTTATGAAGAACAGACCACCCTGATGAAACATCCGACGCATCTGGTGGATATTCCTGATAACACTTTGTTCTCCGTATCGCTTCCGTATGAAAGGAATAAACATTGTACAATAAAATCGTTCAAAGGCTTCTTCAACTCGACTCAGTTCGTATGTGAAATTGTTGCCTGATACCCTTTTTAGTTCCCTCCTAAGTTTATAGTTTTTATTGGCCAGTTCGTTAATATCTTCGGGTAAAGCCAGTGAGGAACCCACCCATTCCGGCACAGCTAGATAATCCGCACTAAGGAACATCCGGGCATAAAACTGGTCTACGTGAGCGATCGTCAAGTCAGCCGATGTCCGCAACTGTTTTAGGGTGTTACCCAAGTCCCATAATGGCACCTTACCTAGCGGCTCACGTTGATATTCAGCCTCAAAGAAGCGGTGAATTAAGTACCCGGCTTCATGTTCGGAGCCGGCAATAATCACGGTTCCAAGGCGGCCGTTGAGTTGGGTCGGACCACGTAGGATTGCAACTGACATATTGAGATTTTTGAACGGCAGAACATAGCGAAATCCCCATTTCAGGACGTCATCAGCTGCTAATGGCAATCGTTCATACAAACTCCAGGCAATTTCTACCAACCGTTTTGATTTTTGATTGGATTCAACCATGTATTGAAAAATCACGTTGTGATACTGAAGAAATTAATTCAGGAGAGGGGCTCGGATAAACCATATACCCTAATGTGCTTGGCTGGACCAGTTGATATCAGAATATACTTCGTGCCAAAGTGGTTTATCGGAACATATTGCAACTCTTTTCACCTATGTGCAGTCTATCTTAGTTTAAGCAATGGCTAACTAGCAGTGATGAATTTGAATAGATTATTCCGTTGTTTAACTCCCACAAATGACAAGGCCTGAGGCGTCATGACAAATCGCCTTCTTTTGGCACGAAGCAATCTCTTATTTGTACAAGTTTGTTGATGAATATCTATTTAAGAACCATCTTCACTAATCGACGAAGTGATTCGGCATATGAGCTTTTATAAAGCACGTATCCCAGGCTGAATCTATTGGTATCGGAGTATACAGCGTGCCATAGGGGCTTGTCTCTCCGTATTTCAAAAAGGCGTACGTTCCATTCATCGTCCAAGGAGGTTATGATTTTTTGCGTATCAGGGTCGCGGTATCTGAAGAAAGACTTACCCGGTTCTTCTGCATGGCTTATATACATTCTCCATCCCGGGGCTCCGCTGTTTGTGTGCCAGCCCATATAGGCACCAGGGGGGTACCAGAAATGCCCGCTGGCAGCCACCGATAAGCTTCCGTTGGCCCTGAGGTTTTGCTTTATCTTTTTAAAGATAAGGGCGTCCACCGACTTCCTAAATGTCACTACCTGTGTGCTTAATACCGAGTCTCCGATGTTTCTGGCATTGAAAACAATAACATTGGATATATCCCTTTCCTTAGCTATTCCATGCACGTCCCGTCCTGATTGGAGGATGGATTGGAGTGCTTCCTCGGAGACAGCGGCAGCACCGGCATTAGGGTCCGGCTTAAAACTGTTTTGAAAAAAAACCGCTGCCGCCCTTTTTTGAGCCTCGATACAAGTCTTAACCTGGTCGGTAAGTGTGCGGTCTTCGTTCCAGTCAGTGAGGTCCTGGTATATTTTGAGTGAGCCTAGGTCTATTTTATGCATGTAATCACCCCTCGATTTTATTTGCCTTATGAAAGTCCCATCGCCAGGGCCCTAACTTAATATAGCCCATAATACCAAAAGGACTGAAACCTACTTTTTGAACTGCCCGGATGTTTGGCCTGTTTTCCGGTATTACCGCTATAATCATTCGTCTATAGCCGGCAGAGCGAAAATATCGAATCATCTCCGCTCTTACTAGTGGTGAGATAGATAGTCCGCGAAAATCAGGCTTGGTAAAAGAGTCGAAGATGTAGACTTCATCCTGTTTCAGCAGAATTTCTCTAGAAAGATAGTGGCTCCAGGCTTTATCAGTAGCAGCCCAAGAAGCGGAAATAATTTGTCCATCATAGCGTGCAACGAAACACAAATGGCCGGAGCTAAACCGACCAGGAGCAGGGGAGGGATTTGGCCCGGTGTATAATGCGAGATACTCATCTATCTCAGTTTCTTTCAGTAGGTCTATTTTCACCGGAATTCTAGGTTTTATATTCGGAGTGATTTGATCCAGTGGGCGTTCAAGCAAGAGCACCCGTCGGTAAATGCGCGTTTCGTCCAGCAGTTTTAAGGACAAACTCTTGATACCGTCATCTTTTAATATTTTGACTGCTCGTTTTAGTGAATGCAGTTTAATCGAGTCTCCTCCTGCCCGATTCAGACTGGTTATATTTCTCATGGATTGATAACCCTGTAAAAGTCCTTTCGCCACGGTCCGACCCGGACGTAGCCCATCATTCCCAGGGTATGAAAACCAGCTTTGTGAAGCGCTTTTAAGCTAGAGCTGTTTTCTGGCAGAACCCAGCAGATCATTCTTCGGTAGCCGGCCGAGCGGAAGTACCGGATCATCTCCGCCTTCAAGGCCGGCGAGACGGATAGGCCTCGAAAGTCTGGCTCGGTGAACGAAGCATAGGTGTAAACCTCGTCCTGTCCTAAACGAATTTCCCGATTGAGATAGTAGCTACGAACGGTCATATTTGCAGTCGCCCAGGTGACGGAAATTATCTTCCCTCGATGCCGAGCCACAAAACACCGATGGCCGGAGTCAATCCGGGCTATGATTTCAGACTGCTGGACTCCTGCTCTAAACATGGAGTATTCCTCGGCCTCGGTCTTTTTAAGCAGGTCTATTGTTATGGGCACTCGGGGCTCTGTATGCGGTATAGGGTCGTCAAGCAACCGCTCTAGCAGAAGATACCGGCGATAGCCCATTTCTCCCAGCGACTTGAACCAGAAGCTTTTAATACCTTCTTCTCGAAGTACTGTAATGGCCCGCACAAATAAATTGCTAGTTCTAGTTAGGGGTGATAAACGGGTCATCTTAAAGTATATGGTTATGCGGCACGAGCCGTTATTTTTAGCTCTTCGGCTGCTCCAGACCTAGCGTAGCGCTATTCCATCCTCGCTCCAGCATGGGGCAGTGTTCGCAACGCCTCTTCACGTTACAATAGTTAATACGGCAGCGTACCTTTTTACCCATAAGCGAAAGGGCTACCCGGTCGAAACGCTGGGTACCGCGTCCCTTGATTAGCACGACGTCTCCGGGCCCGATCTCCTGGCGGAGCAACTCTATAGCTTTAAACGTGTTTTCTCCGACATAACTGATGCTTTCTCGAGGCATCCCGCCGTGCTTTGCGCCGGTAGCGTACTTTCTGCAACTATGACCGCCGACGAAGATAGCTCGGGAAGCAACTTTGGCGATGCGTTCTCCAATCAGTTGATATAGCGGATACTTCTCTCCGGGTGGTTCCTCGATATCTCCAAGCACTACTATTCGTCGCCGTGCCGGTATTTCTGATAAAATGTCGAGCCCGGTTTCAATAGTTTCCAGGTGGGACTTGTAGTCATCACGTAGAATAAACGCTCCGTTTGGAAGCGGGACGGTCTGCATTCGACCGGGCGTCGGAGCTAGAGCTTCCAGCGCTGGAATTACTTGATCAAGGGTAAATCCTCGGGCAAGGGAAACCGCCACCGAAGCCAGAATTGGGTGTACCATATGCCTGCCGATAAGCCTGATTCGTAAGTCGCGTGTCTCTTCTAGTGTATGCAGTTTGAACCGCGTTCCGTTAGGCCAATCGAGGGATATGTCACTCGCCCATATATCGTTTGTGCTATCGATACCAAAGGTTATAACCTTTGCCACGGTTTCACTCTTCATCCAGAGAACGTTGGGGTCATCGCCGTTCAGTACTGCTATGCCTGCTGGCTTGAGTGCTCTTACCATCTTCGATTTTTCCGTTCGCGTAGCTTCGAGGGTTCCCAGTGAACGGTTGTGCTCGCTTCCAATAGATGTAACCACTGTGATGTCCGGTTTAACCAGGCGTGCGTAGACCTCCATCTGACCGGGGCCATTAATTCCTACCTCAATCACGGCGTGGCGATCATAAGGCCGGATGCGAAGAACCGCGCGAGCCACGGAGCTGAATGCATTGAATTGAAAACGCGGGTGAGTATGCACACCTAGAGCAGCCGCTATCGCCCGGGCTGTGGTTGACTTTCCGAATGAACCTACTACAGCCACAACGCCGGTATTTCGAACGACCGTACCTCGGTATAGAGCAGCCAGTCGTGAAAGAATAGGCCAGGATCGATGCCAAATGCCATGAATGAGCTCCGAGCGTCCAATCGGGGTTCTTAGGAGTACCGGTATATCTTTCCACGGACTACGCATCACCAGTTCGCTTCGATTTAACTTGAGAGTCCCCTGTGGCTGGCCACAGGGTTACCACTATATTGTCATTGCGAACGTAGTGAAGCAATCTCGTTTTTAGATTGCTTCGTCGCTATCCTCCTCGCAATGACAGCTGAGATGGTGTCAATATAAGATCATACCGTGCAGCTTGATGCAGGGTTGTTGATTTTTATGTCCGGTCAAACTTGCACAAAATAAGAGATTGATTCGCAATGACGTAGAAGAAATCAATGTCTACTATTCTGGTTATTGTGAGGCAGTCCTCTGGCGGGCAATTCGACTTGCCGGATAGTATCAGGAACAACCATATAGGCATCCCTCTACCAGGCCCAGCATGAGCGGATTTACATTCGCTGTTAATGAGCAATAAAAGACCCCTTTCGTCCGGAGTAGTGAGCTGGTCCCCGATTTAATCGGTGAACTATCGAAGGGCTCATGGTTCGACGGAGTTTATCTTGAGTGCTTGGATTCCTCAGCATAAACTTAACCGAAACGCTCACCATGAAGTAGGGGATAACTCATTCTAAATACCACTTCACGCTGAGCCTGCCCAGATTGTCGAAGAACGCACCATGAAGAGCTCTGTGAAACTCACAGTAACGCCATGCTTTCACCCTGGAGCTAAGTCGGAGGGTTGAAGGATAAACTCTTCAAAAGACCAATCCTTTGTCCCTTCGACTTTGCAGTGAACATGATCTTGGTGTTAGTTTTTGCCGCCCGATTCGAGATGGTGCCAGCTACGGTACTTCTCTGGATATTTTCTGATGTACGATTCCAATAAGCCGGCGTATTCTGCGACGCTATTTTTCAACCCTTGGTCTCTGTCCTCGTTTCCCTCTATATTTATAGGCGGCTCGATGACCAGGCACGTATTTCCGCTCCTATTTTGAATACAAAATATCGGTAGAATCGGGGCCCCGGATAACCTGGCCAGGCTAACCATTCCGGTAGAGAATAACTGAGTGTGACCAAGAAATTGGAGAGGTATCAGTTTTTGCCCTAATCTGCCGTCGCCGGTGATACATATGATCTTGTTTTGCGCCAACATGCCCCAGAGCTGTCTGGTAAAAGCAAGGGAGGACGAATTAGGCAGGTATATGATCTCTTCGATAAATTCTTTTTCAAGTTTTTCAAAAAATGGCCTAATGATATGATGGCGCACCCATGTTTCTGGGGCCATAACATTGGCAAACCCTCCAATGTGGGACCTAGCGTGCACCTGGTATAGGGAAAATCCATTTTCATGAAGGATTCGTTTTGCCAAGCTCCTTCCCCCAAAACTGTTACTCTCCCATAGAATTACTCCATTCCCTTTTTTGAGTGCGGTGTGCAGATGGTCTAGTCCACGGATCTCGGCTCCTTTCAGGGATTGTTTTTCTGCACTGGAAACGAACAAGGAAAAAACCTCGTTCCAGAATTCGTAGAAGTTCCCTTTGACAATCTCCTTTTTCCGGACTTCGCTGAGGTCTTGGCCAAAAACCGTTGAAATATTTTTTTCGCTAATACGTCTTTTTCTCCTGGAAAATTGATAGGCCATGGATGTGATGCCCTTTTTGAAGAACTGTTTTATTCCAGGCGAGGAGAACCAACTTAATACTTGAATTAATACCATCACGGAAAGTAAATAAAGGTCTCTTACTCCTATGAATCTCATCCTGATTGTGTGGTTAATACGTCGCCAAGTAATCACAGTTGGCGAAAGTATACGACGGCATTGTCAGTGGCCTGGTGTCAATGGCGTTGCCATACTCCATTCAGGCTACAGACCTTTGAGAGCTTCATTATCTTCTATGAACAGCCGGTCCCGCTCAGAGATGTGCCGTATTCGATGGAATTCCAAATCAGCCAGCTTTTGCTTTGCCTCTCCCGCACCAAGAGCGTAACCGAGCATTTCACCCAATGCACTCACCAGCAAGCCTATAGCCAGTGCCGGAAATGTGCCCCGGGGAATGTTGTGAGGGCTTTCAGAGCCTTTCAACTTTCTAACAATACGGCTAAAGCGCACGGCCGGAATGAGCGGGGAGCAGGCGGCATAGAGCAATCGTCTCGGTATTGACCAGTATTGTGCGCGGGTTGCCGCAAACATTCGCCCACCATGAAACTGGACTGGTATCCATGAGGACATTAATCCGAAATTGACGTGATATATCTTTGCCGCCGGATCGAGGTAAAGCTGATATCCCTTTTTCCTTAAATCCCAATGAAGCACAGACTCGGCCTCAAGCATCCCTTCGAGCTTGGAGCCATATTCAAGCAGGACCTTACTTTTGTAACTGCTATTGTGGCCGGGTAGGTGATCTACGGTTCCTTTTCGGCCTGGGTCAATCCAATGCCCATAGCCGATCAGAAAATCTGCCCAGCTAATTGCGCTGCCTGGGTTGGCGTTATACACTACCGGCCCTACCGCGGCCCAGGGTTGCTGATGTGCCTCAATGAGAGCTTGAGCCCAGTCCGGTGTGGGGAATGAATGGTCTTCGGCTAGGACAACGACCGGTGCGGTTGCCCTACGAATCCCCGCTGCGTTTCCCTGGGCTATGGACTCTATATTTCTTAACTCCACTATTTTTACCCACCGGAAAGCACTCAGCTCGGGACTGTTAGTATTTATGCACTCAGCCGATGGTGATACGATAACGACTTCCATTTGGTCCTTGGCGGTCTGTTTACTTAGACATGCTATCGTGTTACGGATTGTGGTGAAGCTATCCGGGGTGACAATCACTACCGAAATTTCGGGAGAAGGAAGATAGCCCATTTCTGGCCCTGGTTTAAGAGGGTAAATTGATTATAAGGTTAATAAGTCACGGTCTTCGGGGACGACATGGCGTATACGGGCCATTTCGTAATAGGAATAATGCTCATCTGCTTTACCCAGGCCGAAGGCGTAGCCGGCCAGCTCGCCCGTTGCATGTGAGACTAACCCGGAGATGAGCGCCGGAAAAATTTTGGGGATAAGTTTCTGTTCTCTGCCGGAGCGTTTAATTTCCCTTATCGTGCGCCGGAGCCGCACCAGGGGGATCAGCGGTGCGCCCCCTATATAGAGCAACCGACGCCACAGTGGCCATCTCTTTTGGCGGGCACGAACTGCGGCAAACAACCACCCACCCCAAAAGGCCTGCCTTACCCATGAGGAGAGTAAAGATATGTTCACATGATAGGTCTTAGCCGCCGCCTCGAGGTATATCCCATATCCTTTCACCCGCAATTCGTCGAGTAGCATGCCCTCCACCACTATCATGGAATCGAGCTTATCGCCGTAATCCATCAAGACCTGACGCTTATAGGAGATGTTGTGCCAGGGAAGTCCGAGGGTTTCTCTTGCTCTGGCCGGCTCGAAATAGGGGCCAAACCCCATAAACATCCCGGCCCAGCTAACCATGGTGTTCGGATTGGCATTTCCCATCGCCGGCCCGACAGCGGCGAAACCCTGCTGATGCGCGGCTATCAATGCCTCAGCCCAATCCGGGTCCGGATAACAGTGATCCTCGGCAAAGGCTACTATGGGTGCAATAGCTTGCCTGACCGCAATGGCCTTGGCTTTGGCCACGAGCTTTATTTCCCCGACCTCGACCACTAGAAAACGAAGAAAATCCTTCATCTCCGATAGGTCTAGGCCAAGCCGGTCTGCTGAAGGGGCGACGATTACGACCTCCAACTTGTCCCTGACCGTCTGTGTCCGCAGGTGTCTTATCGTCTTCCGAATCGTATTATAGTGATCCGGGGTGACTATAACAACTGAAATTTCTGGGGAATGAGGATCATTCATTTTAACTCGTTTCCCCCACAAATTAACATCTTCTTATCCGATTTGGAGAGATGAAGGTAGCGGTGGAACTCGTACTTCGATAACCTTTCTTCGGAATCTCCGGCACCGAGAGAATATCCGACAAATTGTCCCACCCCGTCTATGCCCAAGCCTAGAACCAGTGCCAATGAAATGCGTAGCTTTTTCAAAAAGCCAAAGTTGTGTAATACATCCTGCTTGGATATATCCGAGATAATACG
>DATMAT010000032.1 GCA_035559815.1 Thermodesulfobacteriota bacterium | reverse complement strand
TGCAGGCCCTACCGCCATTCCCGCTCTCGGCCGGGAAGACTACGGTTTGTTCGACGGTCTTTCTGGAGAAACATTATCCATTCTTTACCGGGATGGAATCCTTTTAACCAGGAATGAAGCCTTCAGGAGTGCTGCCTGGAGTGAGCTAAAGAAGTACTCAAAGCGTTTCTTTTATGAAGAGGTCAAAAGCCTGGTACCCAAGGTTGCTATTGATGACCTGGAAAACACAGATAAGGTGGGAATCCGTCCTCAG
Source organism: Thermodesulfobacteriota bacterium (assembly GCA_035559815.1). Lineage (NCBI taxonomy): Bacteria > Pseudomonadati > Thermodesulfobacteriota > Thermodesulfobacteriota bacterium. The sequence continues at coordinate 5,840 of DATMAT010000032.1, read as the reverse complement.
TTGGTTCACTGGAAGAGTAAGAGCCTGGTCACGGATTTTGTCCTGATAAATGAGGGAGACTCTCTTCATGTTTTAAATGCGATATCACCGGCCTTCACCTCCTCTATGGCTTTTGCCAGATACGCACTGGATATTTTCTGGGGGAGCGACGACAAAAGGCTTGATTCCTAGGTTATATATTGGAGATTTGCCTCAGCAATCCGCTCCAAAGAACGCTTCTCAAATTTGGGCTTCGCAGTATCTTGATTACCGTCTCCCTATGCCAGTCAAATCTTCCCTTCTCCGCTATGAACGAGAGGAGACCGTCCTGCCTGGCTGCATGGAATAGCTTGTCTATGAAGTGGTCATCCAGCTTGGAATAATACCGGTGAAAATACTGGCCATACTTTATCTCCTTCCCCATACTCTTTCTCCATGCGTATTCATACTGGGAAAGGATTTTGGAATCAAAGTTTCCTTTCCTAAAGGCCTTTTTGATAATTTCAGAAGCGATTTCGGCGCTGATAAGGCCGTAGTAAATCCCGCCCCCGGTCGTGGTCTTTATCAGTCCGGCCGCTTCACCCACGGCAATCACTCTGTTGGAGTAGCTTTTGGGTATGGTGCCGAAGGCAATCCCCCTTCTCTTAATAGCTCCCATCTCCTTGCAGGTATTGCCATTGTGGTTGAATTCGGAGAGGACGTTGTTCAATCCGTCGAGTGCGTTTCCATTGGTCATCACCCCAACCCTGGTCCTCCCGTCCTTAAGGGGTATAGCCCATCCAAAAAACCCATCAGACCACCTGCGGCCAAAATACACCTTAAGGCGTTCGACGGCATCTGTCTTGACCTCGACCTGAATGCCTTTCAAGATTTTTATAGGACGCCCTAAGCCGAGGGATTGTTGAAGGTTAAAACTTATCCCGGTGGCTATTACCGCAACCTCTCCCCGTATTTTATCCTCTCCCTGTTGGCTTTTTAAGATGGCTTCTACGAACCCATCGTTTACCTGTAGAGAGGTCACTTTTGTGTTCAGGTAAATCTGGGCTCCTTTGGCCCGGGCGGTTTCCCCAAGCTTTCCGTCAAATATATGCCTATCCACTACCACAGCCGCTTCTTCCGGATGAGAATAGGGAATACGTATTCTTCCCGGAGAGAACAGTTCGGCGTGCTGAAGTCTTCCTATCACCGCTTCCTCCGGTAGGTCATACCGGGAGAAAGCCTCCTTGCTCACGACGCCGGAGCATACCACGTCCTTTCCAATTTCCGAATTCTCGTCGAATAAAGCAACGCTCAACCCAGCTTCGGAGAGGTAACCGGCCGTTTGAAGCCCGCTCGGGCCTCCTCCGATAACCATTACATCAAACCGATGAGTTCCCAATTTTATTGTCCTCAGAATTTGGGGTAAAGAAAAATATCTAATAAGTTCGTATAGTTCAATAGCTTCTTTATTATAATGCTGAATTGACAGAACGGGATCGGTCAATTACAATTGAGAAGTTTTCTCAATTAGAAGGGATAAACAGTGAAGGGTTCAAACTCGGTTAAATCACTTAAAGATAACAGCAGGGCATTTAAAGCGCTTTTCCACAGAAAGGGGCTTAAATGCACACCCCAGCGTCTCGCTGTACTCAATGTAATCAGCAAGAGCACCGGACATCTGTCCATTTCCGAGATTCACGATAAGGTCAGAACCGTTCTTCCGGGCATGGGGCTGGCCACCATATACCGGGCCCTCGAGGCCCTGGCAGACCTGGGGCTGGTTACCCGGGTTCATCTGGAAGACGGCTGCCACAGCTACGCTATGACCAGGAGCGGGCATCAGCACCCGATAGTCTGTCTCGGATGTAACAGAATTGTAGAATTTGCCGAATGTCCCCTCGAAGGGATATCCAGAAAGCTATCTAAAAAGACTGGCTTTGTTATTCAAAAACATTTCCTCCAGCTCTTCGGAAGATGTCAGAAGTGCCAGGCCGAGAGGGACGGGAAAGGATAAAAGGGAGAATTAATTAGATGTCACACATGCACATCCCGGACGGGGTACTTCCGTTCTGGCTTGTATCTGCCGGCTGGATTGTTACCCTGGCTATTCTCTATATCTCCATAAGATGGTCGAGTGGCATTAAGCTCGAGCAAAAACTTCCACTCATTGGTATAGCCGCAGCCCTTATGATCGTGGGAATGACGCTCGAGATCGTGCCCATTGCCTACCATATCAACATGAGCGTGATTGCCGGCATAGTCCTTGGCCCGGCCTTGGGATTCATAGCCGTTTTCATCGTCGACCTCATCATCGCCATGTTCGGCCACGGAGGCATCACCGTCGTAGGGCTTAATACGCTAATAGTAGGTGCTGAGGCTGTATTAGGATTCTACCTCTTCCGGGCCTGTCTCTCTGTTCTAAGACGTGGAGGTATTTCCATAGGGTTCTCCTCCGCCCTGGCCGCCCTGTTTAGCCTGATGCTGAGCACATCTCTCATGATCGGTATAGTTCACATATCTCAAATAAATCCATCAGAGGCATTGCACAATGATGTACAAAATTCGGGTCAAAGTATAGTCTCCCATGAGCGGGGCTATTTATATGAAGATTCAAATTCACAAAACCGGAGAATAGATACGGTAAGATTCGCAAAAACCGTTTTATTCCTCGGAATTTTTGGATGGGTACTGGAAGCGGCAATCACCGGGTTTGTGATAGGCTACGTTTCTCGGGTAAGGCCTGACTTGATCTTTTCCAAGGCGACCTAGGAGGTGTTATAGAGGTGGATATCGGCGCCATAGATTATTTTGCTAATGGTGGAAATAGCTTCCTTCACCGGGCTTCGACCAGGTATAAATTAATATTCGTGGCCTTAGTTATTGCCTCGGTCGTGATTACGGACGATTTTATATTGTTATTAAGCGTGTACCTTATACTCACCGCTTTCGTAATTCTAACCAGACTGCCCTTCCTAAAGATCATTTCCATTGCCTCATATCCGGCTATTTTTGCGCTACTCTTTGCCATAGCCAGTTGGAACGGAAATTGGATAGGAAGTGGAGTGATTGTTTTTAAAGCCCTTGACGCAGCGCTGGCCACGGTGCTACTCATCGTGACCACGCCTTACCCCAATGTATTTGCTGCCTTGGAACCTCTATTACCAAAGGTCGTAGTGGAAGGGCTTTTTCTTACCTACCGGTCCATCTTTATCTTGCTTGAACTCATAGACAACCTAATCAAGGCCCTCCGGCTGAGAGGCGGCCTGACTCCGGGGCGGTATTTAAAAAACATAATCAATTTTTCATCCGGAATAGGGCTGCTATTGGTTCGTGGGTTTGATTTGTCGGAAAGGTTTTATGGGGTAATGAGGATTAGAGGATATAACGGAAAGATGGCAGAGCTTGAAAGTAAAAAATTGGACAAAAGAGATGCCGTTCCAATCTTAATCGGAATACTGGTATTAGCCCTTTCTCTTGCTGGTTATGTCAGGAACGACCTCAGCAAATACTATATTTACGCGTTCATGATTTCCATTTTATCCGTCCTCTTCACCGTTTCTTACACTTATATCCAAAAAAGTAGAGGCCTTAATTGGAAGAACTAGTCAAGGTAAGCAACCTCAAATACACCTATCCCGACGGGACATCCCTTCACTTTCACGGGCTTGACTTTATCGTCCGTAGAGGAGAGCGTGTGGTGATCCTGGGGCCAAACGGAAGCGGCAAGTCCACTTTGCTCTTTCATCTCCTCGGGCTCTTCAAAGCTTCCTCCGGAGAGATAAGCGTCCTGGGTGTCAACCCATCCCGGAACTTCGTAAAAATAAGGGAGCGTATCGGGGTGCTCGTTCAAAACGTCGATGAGCAGATCATTGCCCCCACGGTCTCAGATGATATATCTTTCTCCCCTCGAAACTACGGATACAAGAAAGAAGATGTAGAAAAACTGGTCGAGGATGTTATCGAACAACTGGATATTTCTCATCTAAAGAATAAGGTCCCCCATTATCTAAGCGGAGGAGAAAAAACGAAGGTGGGTCTGGCCGGGGCGCTGGTCACTAAACCGGAGCTTCTTATCCTGGACGAGCCGTTTGAGGGACTGGACCCTACCTGCAGGATGGACCTCATCAACCTATTAAACCAAATAAACAAGGAAAAAAAAACGGCCATCATTCTCTCCACCCATAATATCGATACGGTTCCTTTAATCGCCGACACCGTATATCTCATGGCCGCGGGAGGAGAAATCGTGGCCAGGGGCACACCAAAGGAGGTCTTTACCCAACTCGAACTCATTGCCGGGTGTCACATAGAACCGCCGGTCCTAGGCTCCTTATTTTTCGAGCTGAAGAAACACGGTATTGACCTCGATGTTTCTCTGACGGTGGAAGAGGCGGCCCGGGTCATTGCCGATGAAATTGGGTCATATCAGAAGAAAAAGTCGACTATGTAAGATTTGAGATATTCATGAATCTCTTCTCGCTTCCACCAGCTAATGATCCAAATACGAGGAAAGCTATATATTTTCCGGATTAATAACGTCTAATCCTTTCGCAACTGCAGCTTTATTAAGTTGGCCATCAGATGATACAAATACAAAAGAAAGACCAAAATGCTCCTTTGCGATAATTGCTGAAGCAAGATGAACTCCGTCAACTGCTCTCAAGACGTTTTTCTCGACAAGGACTCCAGCAAGATAGGCAATCTCTGAAGTAAATCCTATTATCGAGAATATAGGTATGCCCCAATCGCTCTGAAAATTCTTTACGGAATTTCTATAAGACCTCTCTGTCATCTCTCTAAGCCTAAGCTTTTTGGCAAATGCTGCTTTTATCTCCGGATAGGTCAGGATTGAGGTCGTAATTAGTTCCCCGGTTGATAGAAGGTCATTAACTACCGGACTCCCTTTCTCCTTGGCATATCGTTTAACAAGGGCACTGGTATCAAAATAGATTACCCTCACTCTCTGTCCTCAAGAATAATTCTGGATAGAGGTTTTCCCTTCACCTTGATTGGAGAAACCGACTCTGGTTTTTCTTTTTGTATATTCAAAAGAAGCCCAGAAGTCATAGCGTCTCTTAGCTTCTTTTCAATATTTTTATAATCCTTACTTTTATGGCTCTTCTTGTCTTTAAGAAAATCCCGAATAAGAGTCCTTATTAGCTTGACTTTTGAGTAACCCTCTTCTTCACAGATATCGGTTAGAACTTCGTACTCATCATCCGGAATTCTTACTGTAAGCTGTTTCATTAAAATTTGCTCCTCTTATATCATTCTACATCATTTTATATCAATCAACATCGAAAGGCAATTAGACAAGATTAGTCATCGTCTTTTATTAGCCCTAAATTTCCTATTGCACAAAGATGCCGCATTGTGCTATAATGGCCTTATGTTTATAAACAAAAATCCTCCCTCTTTTTACTAATCCCTTGCTACTACAAAATTCTAATCCCAAAAAAACTCTTATTAGTTTTTCTCTCTAAAGCTTAACTTTCATATCCATTTCACACTATCTCATAAACATGGCATGACAGATATTCCACTCTTAAAACCCTTCTCCTAAGACGATTTTCTCGATTGTGAAAATGGGGGGATTCAAACAATGAAAAAGCTAAGAAACCTATTCGAGAATAGAGAAGTTATTGGAGAAGAATCTGGTTTAATAGGTTTAGCTGCGTTAGTTTTTTGTGTATTTGGATTTTTTTTAACAGCACCTGCCTTAGCACTACCTGAGATTAACAGTTATGCACCAAACCCAGCAACTCCGGGAACATGGGTAACCGTGATGGGTATGGATTTTGGGTCATTCACTACCGATACCAACGTTAGATACGGCATGGGACGCCGCGTTGTTGGAATCATACCCCGGACCAGCATTCGCT
>DATMAT010000031.1 GCA_035559815.1 Thermodesulfobacteriota bacterium | reverse complement strand
ATGTAGAACTCAACGTGGAGCCTCTGGAAGAACTAGAAGAGGAGATAGAAGAGACTAGGGAAGGGCTTTTTTCCAGGCTCAGGGCCGGACTTTCCAGGACCCAGGCCGGCCTCATCGGCAAGCTCGATGAGATGCTTTCTGTGAGAAAGGAGATAAACGATAATCTCTGGGACGACTTTGAAGAAGCTTTAATCATGTCCGATGTAGGGGTCGGGACCACGATGAAACTGAGGCAGGAGATAGAAGGTAAACTGACTAAAAAATCCCTTAGTGACCCTATAGCCATCAAGACCACCCTGAAAGATGAAATCCTCAGCACGCTCAAGAAGGCAGAGGGCAGCCCACTGTCGTTAGATACCAAGCCGTTTGTGCTCATGGTAGCCGGGGTAAACGGGGTAGGGAAAACGACCACCATCGGAAAACTGGCCTATAGATTCAGGAAAGATGGGAAAAACGTCATGGTGGCCGCGGCCGATACATTCAGAGCGGCCGCAGTTGAACAGCTCGAAATCTGGGCTAAGAGGGTAGGAAGCGACTTTCTCAAGGGCCAGAGTGGAGTAGACCCATCGGCAGTCGCTTTTGACGCCATAAAAGCCTCACACGCCCGAGGAACCGATGTCCTGATAATCGACACCGCCGGAAGACTTCATACCAAAACCAACCTGATGGACGAGCTTAAAAAGATAAGGCGAGTAATAGGAAGAGAGCTCCCCGGCGCGCCCCACGAGACACTTCTTGTACTCGACGCCACAACCGGGCAGAACGCCATACAACAGGCAAAGATGTTCAAGGAAGCTATCGAGGTGACCGGAATAGTGCTGACAAAACTGGACGGAACAGCCAAAGGCGGGGTGATCGTAGCCATTGCCGACGAGCTAAATATCCCGGTCCGGTTTATCGGAATTGGAGAGGGCCTGGGGGACTTGAGGGAATTTAACGCTGAGGAATTCGTGGAGGCACTATTCCTCACCGGGAAGGAAACACTGCATTAGATAATTTCGGATTGCCGATTGCGAATCTGGGAATTAACCTTTCCATCCGCAATCCGAATTCCCAAAGCTACATGCCTAAAAACCTTGACGAAAAATTCATGTCCCTAGCTGTCAGGCTGGCTAAAAAAGCTGAAGGCATGACCAGCCCAAACCCGCTGGTTGGAGCGGTAGTAGTAAAGGGTGGAAAGATCCGGGGAAAGGGCTACCACAAAAAGGCCGGGCTTCCTCATGCCGAGGTAGAGGCGTTTTTAGATGCGGAGCGAAAAGGACATAACCTAAAAGGCTCCACCTTATACGTGACGCTCGAGCCCTGCTGCCACCCCGACAAAAGAACCCCGCCCTGCGTCGACGCCATCATAGACAAAGGGATATCCAAGGTGGTTGTAGGTACCCTTGATTTAAACCCAAAGGTAAGGGGAAAAGGAATAGAAAGACTCAGAAAAAGTGGGATAGAAGTAGTGGTTGGCACGCTCGAAGAAAGGTGTAAAGAGATTAATCAGCACTTTTTCAAGTATATAACCACAGGGGATCCATTCGTTATTCTGAAACTCGTCGCAACCTTAGACGGGAAGATTGCAACCTTCAGCGGAGACTCAAAATGGATTGGCAGCCAAACCCAAAGGAAATACGCACACGAGCTAAGAAATAAGGTCGATGCAATTCTGGTCGGGATTGAGACTGTTACAAAAGATAATCCTCGGCTCACGGTGAGGCTAGAGGAAAAAAATAACCGCCAGCCGATACCGGTGGTTCTAGACAGCATGCTTAAAATTTCACCGGAATCAGCTCTTTTTAAGGCACATGAATCACCGATTATTGCTACTACCAGCCTCTCCAAGGATACCAAGATCCGGGAATTGGAGAATCTCGGAGCCCGAGTTCTGGTAATAAAGGGTGACGACAAAGGGCACGTCGACCTAAAGAGCCTGGTGAAAAAATTAGGTGGAATGGAAATCACCAGTATCTTGATCGAAGGCGGCAGTGAGGTTGCCGCCTCCGCGTTGAAGAATGGAATAGTGGATAAAATCATCTTCTTCTATGCACCTAAAATCATAGGAGCCGACGGTATAAGCATGATCGGGCCACTGGGAATCAGCAAAGTGAGTGAAGCATTGACCTTAGGTAATATCGAGCTAAAAAAGATAGGAGAAGAATTCGTGGTCGAGGGAAATCTCTCGAAAGAATAATAGTAGGGGCGACCTGGTGGGTTACCCTATTACTTCTTTATTTATAATGTGATAATTTATGGGGTATGAAAAAGAATCACCGGAAGATAGGCCTCTTTGGTGGAACCTTTAACCCTGTACACCTAGGCCATCTTCGGGCGGCGGAAGAAATAAGGGAGGTTCTTGGGTTTGATTTGGTTTATTTTATACCGGCATACATCCCCCCCCACAAAGAGGCTTCGGACATTATCTCCGTGGCAGACCGTCTAGAAATGCTCGAGCTAGCCACCCGGGGAAACCCCTTTTTTAAGGTCTCGGATGTCGAGTTGAAACGGGGAGGCCAGTCATACACCATAGATACCCTTGAATACTTTTCTTCTACTTTCCCCGATATTGAGCTCTATTTTATCCTGGGTACAGACCTCTTCTCGCAGATAGACACCTGGAAAGATTACAAAAGACTGTTCGAAACCTCGAATTTTGCAGTGATTATCCGGCCCGGTTTTTACGAAGATATCTCCTCGATGTTTCCACTTGCGTTAAAAGACGAATTTCGATATTATAAAAAAGAGAACGGCTTGACCACTTATCTACATAAAAGCTCCAAGATGCTGCAACTGGTAGAGATAAACGGATTCCAAGTATCCTCATCCCGGATAAGAGACCTAATCAAAGGATGCAAATCCATAAAGTACCTGGTCCCAGGTGAGGTCGAATCCTATATCCAGGCAAAAAAACTTTATGTAAAGGAGGAACATCTATAAAGCCTAGAGAAAAAGCCATCGCCCTGGCCCAAGCCGCCTGGGAAAAAAATGCCCAGGACACGGTATTGCTCGACATGAAGACGCTTACCGACGTCACCGATTATTTCATAATTTGTAGCGCTGACTCAGACCGGGGAGTAAAAACAATCGTAGACAATATAGAAAAAAAACTAAAGGAACTGGGACTTAAAATTATGGGGATCGAGGGGTATACCGAAGGCAGGTGGGTCTTAATAGATACATCAGACGTCATAATACATGTGTTTTATGACCCGGTCAGAAGATTTTACGACCTCGAAGGCCTCTGGATCGATGCCCCCCGAATCAAGCTTGCCTTTGAAGATGGATTTTCCAGACAACACAAAAAAAGGCAAGAAGATTACGCTTAAGCTTGAACCTCTCCTAGCCTGCCGGTTTTTACGTCGTAGATGAAACCCCTTACCGGGATTCGTTTGGGAATCCAGGGATGGGATTTAACCTTTTGTACTTGACGTCTGACGTTTCTTTCTAAGTCATTGAACGTATAAAAATGATTTGGGGATACGACAGCAGTCTCCGATACCTGCTCAAGCTTCTCCCTAAGCTCCTCATCTTTGAAAGTCAACATTCCGCAGTCGGTATGATTTATGATCATAAACTCGTGAGTACCTAGGAGATGGTGAGAAATAATCAACGACCTTAGTGCATCTTCAGTGACGACCCCCCCGGCGTTTCGGATTATGTGCGCGTCTCCGGTTTTAAGGCCCAATAGTTCCTCGACGGTTAACCGAGCATCCATACAGGCAATAATCGCCAGCTTACGCACCGGCGGAATGGTAAGGTGGCCAAGCTTAAAACCTTTTGCATACTCCTGGTTAGCCTCAAGAACCTCATCGATAACACTCATATTTTTCCTGCTCCCTGAATATTTTCTCATTAAATCGTGCAAAATTGATGCCACGAGGAAGTGGCTATTATCACGACAGATTATCGGCCGAACTGAAGATTGAAACGGTTACTCAGTAAGCAAATTGTATCAATTAAATACACAAACATAAAAATAGCACGTATAATTGCTAACCATCATCCATTTTATCTTGGTATGTATTCGGACCAGATTTAGCGGCGGATAGGGAACTCCTATCTAGTAACTAGTTACTGAAGGCTTTTCTCTCTCTGTTTGGACCTGGGAATGGCGTGAAGTTGTAAGTAGAAGCTTGAAACGTTATATAAGAGGGAGTAGTGAGCGGAGATCTTCCACTCACTACTCTACTTTATGATATTTTTTACTTTCCTTCCCTAATATTTCGCCTTCTTATAAAAGCGGGTATTTCAAACTCATCCCCCACTACATCCGAGGGGATTTTAGTTACTATCTTGTTTATACTCTCCCTAGTACCCTGAATGCCGGTAGCGATCACCGTGATGCGTACCGAATTTTTCATCGCTTCGTCAAACACCAGGCCGAAGATGAGGTTGACATCTTCGTGTGCCCGTTCCTTGATGTAATTGCAGGCGTCGTTTAGCTCTTCTATCCCAAAGTCGGGTGAAGCGGTTACATTCAACAGGATTCCCCTCGCCCCATCGATCGATACGTCCTCGAGTAGAGGGCTGGTAATCGCCGTTTCTGCCGCTTCTATCCCTCGGTTGTTTCCCTCGGCATAACCGGTTCCCATGAGCGCCTTCCCCCCGTTTTCACCCATGATGGCCTTGACGTCGGCAAAGTCCACGTTGATGTATCCCGTCCCGGTAATAATGTCCGAGATACCCCTCACTGCCTGATGAAGAACCTCGTCTGCCCTTTTAAAGGCCTCGAGAATGCTTATTTTTTGCACGGTGGCCAGACGGTCGTTTGGTATGATGATGAGGGTGTCTACCTCTTTCTCCAGATTCTCGATTCCATTAAGTGCTTGTTTGTTCCTCCTGGGACCTTCAAAGCTAAAGGGCCTGGTTACGACTCCGACTGTGAGTATGCCCATTTCCTTTGTTGCCTGCGCCACTATCGGCGAAGCACCAGTACCGGTGCCGCCCCCCATTCCAGCAGTTATGAAAACCATGTCCGCTCCTTCTAAAGCTTCGGATATCTTGGCCTGGTCTTCTATAGCCGCTTCCCTTCCCAATTGGGGGTTGCCACCGGACCCAAGACCTTTCGTAGACCGCGAGCCGATTTGTATTTTGGTCGCAGCACGCGATTTCTTCAAATCCTGAGCATCCGTATTTGTGACGATGAAGTCTACACCGGAAAGCCCCCTTTCGATCATGGTATTAACTGCGTTTCCTCCTGCACCTCCGACCCCTATGACTTTTATTTTTGCTTTTTGTTCCAATGAATTATCCTCTAGTTCAAAATTTGCCATAACAGTTAACCCCTCCTCCTTGTTTATTAGGATTGCTATTTTAACTCAAAAAAACTCTCGAAACCAGTTCTTCATGCTGTCGAATACTTTTTTAAAAACGTTTTCATCTCTGATCCTGATCTTTTTGTCTCCCTTATATCTTGCTCCGTAAAGAACGAGTCCCACTCCGGTGGAATAAACCGGGTTGGCTATGATATCGCTCAAGCCACCTATCCCGTTGGGAACTCCCCTTCTTACCGGTATGCCCAGTATCTTTTCCGCAAGCTCTACCGTGCCGTCCATTATCACAGTGCCACCGGTAATCACCGCGCCCGCCGGGACCAGGTCCCTATACCCGGAGTTGGTTATTTCCCTCCGTACCAGACTAAAGATTTCCTCCATTCTTGGTTCAATTATAAGCGCCAGGTCCTTTCGGCTGATATTTCTCGGGCGTCTTCCACCAACACTGGTCACCTCGATTTTTTCGTCTGTATAGACATGCTCGGCCAGGGCCACGCCGTATTTCTCCTTGAGCTTTCTTGCTTCGGCCAAAGGGGTGGAAAACCCGAGAGAGATATCCCTGTCTATGTGATCACCTCCTAGTGTTAAATTTTCTGTATACCTTATACTGCCCCCGGAAAATATGGCTATGTCCGTCGTCCCGCCTCCGCAGTCAATTAGAACCACTCCTATTTCCTTCTCATCCGGAGTAAGTACAGCCTCGCTCGACGCCAACTGTTCCAAGACGATATCGGCTACATCCATTCCGGCACGGTGTATACACTTCACCAGGTTCTGCGCTGCAGTAACCTGCCCGGTAACTATATGTACCTTAGTCTCCAACTTTATCCCGTATATCCCCACCGGGTCCTTGATTCCACCCTGGCCATCCACTATGAATTCCTGGGGAATGACGTGAATGATTTCCCTATCCGCTGGTATTAAGAGGGCGTTTGCCGATTCGATAACACGGTCAACATCACGCCTGGCCACTTCTCGGTTTCTGAGTGTGATCATGCCATGGCCGCTTATCCCTTTTATGTGCCCTCCGGCAATACCCACAAAAACCGTTCTTATCTCACAGCCGGCCATGTGCTCAGCCTCTTCCACCGCCTGTTTTATGGATTGTACAGTATTCTCGATGTTAACAACCACCCCCCTTTTAAGACCATAGGAGGGATGCGTGCCTATACCGATAACATCCACCTCGTCCGGCGAGTTGGCCTCTGCCACTATCGCACACACCTTGGTAGTGCCTATATCCAGTCCGATAATCAGGTTAGGTTCTCTACCCATCCAACCAAACTCCTAAGAATCAACTTATCAGATCTTGAAACTAACTATCCCATTTTTTTCCGAAGTTATGTTTATGTATTCCTCAGCTAAGTTCATGCTACGTACATGCTTGATTATTTTTTCCACCTTCGACCACTTGCGTTCGATGTTGTTCATTCCAAAATCTACACGTCGGCCGTCGTTAGTGAATATGGTAATTCCATAAATTGAGTCTAGATTTACTTCCGAGATTTCTACCCAATTAAGGGCGCTGCTCTTCTGGGAAAGTTTGAGGATAGTCAAAGCGTCACCCAACAGGTCAGGTTTCCATATACCATCACCTATAAGAACGGGAAAATCAAGTCCCTGATCAAAATTTGCCGTGCCCAATTTTTTTCCTGATTCAGTCATATAGTAAAGAGAGCTATCTTCGGCCACGAATATACAAAATGGTTCAGCTTCTTCCACTTCGATTATCACTTTTTGGGGCAACTCCCTTCTTATTCGAACGCTGGTTATCCAATTATTATTGGCGATCTCCTTAATCACTTTGCTGTCGAGAAAGAGAATATTGGTTTTCCCAGCTATTAACCCGGACCTCTTCATGATCTCTTTTCGGGAAACTCGTTTAGCTCCGGTTATCTGGATTTCCTTTATAGTAAAGAAGGAAAAATAAGAAGCGGATAAATAGGTAATTACCAAGACAGATATGAGTAAAAAGAGAGTGGAAAGATAAAATCGCGCTCGTCTCAACTTTTCTATTTCCTGATAATTTTGACCTCTGTCTCCAAGTCTATACCCCTTCTGGATAAAGCCTCTTTCTTTGCCAATTCTATCAGCCTTATGACGTCGGATGCCTTGGCGTTTCTCCAGTTGACGATGAAGTTTGCGTGAAGCTCGGAAAATCTTGCTCCGCCGATGGAGAATCCTTTGAACCCCAGCTCTTCTAAAAGCTTACCGGCGGGAATCTCCGGAGGGTTTTTGAATATAGACCCGGAATTAGACATGGTTATAGGCTGTGTTTTACTTCTCTTATCCAGGTATTCTTTGACCCTTTTCTCGCTTTCATCGCTTCGGCCAGGCTTTAGTCCGAAAAGCGCCCTGGTCACGACGCTCCCTTCGGGAATATGGCACTTTCTATACTCGAATTCTATCTCGTCCCTGAAAAGGACCATCTCTTTGCCATCTACCCAGACCCAGACCTTTTCTACTACATCCTTTATCTCGCCGTCGTTCGCACCAGCATTCATGAAGATGCCGCCGCCCACCGTGCCGGGAATACCGGCCACAAACTCAAACCCGCTAAGTCCCACCCGGATGGTTTTGTTTAATATAGTTCCGAGCACCGCCCCGGCCTCGGCCAGAACCTTTCCGTTCTCCAGAATTTGAATACCGCGCATGTTTTTCGTACTGACCACTACCCCCTCTATTCCCTCATCGTCTATGATCGTATTAGACCCGGCCCCAAGAACAGTAGACTTTATACCTAGGAGAGAAAGCATCTTAAGAACTTTAATCAGGACTTCTGCGCTCTTGGGATAAACTATCAATTCCACGTTGCCTCCTACCCGCATGGAGGTATAACGGCTCATGGAAAACCCAGACACGCATTCACATCCGATTCTACTCAACTCCTCGGCAATCCCGGTCATGAAATCTCCTTCATCATCTTCTCCCCCAAAGTCCATACATTTCCTGCACCGAGGGTCAGAACAATATCCCCCGGTCTTAATATTCTCAAAGCATGGTCGACGGCCTCATCCATTTTGCCCACGTAGAACACGCCGTTATGTCCGGCCTTTTTTATAGCTTCGGCCAGCTTCTCCGAACTTACATCGGCTATTGGTGCTTCGCCTGCCGCATATATATCCAGAATTAAAAGCACATCGGTCTCCTTGAGAACCTTCACGAAATCATCGAATAGAAGATGAGTTCTGGTATATCTATGAGGCTGGAAAACTACCACCAGTCTCCTGGAGAAAGATTCTCTGAGCGCTCTTAAAGTTACCCTTATCTCTTCCGGATGATGCCCGTAGTCGTCTATGATTAATACACCTTTCTGCTCTCCTTTTACCTGAAGCCTCCTATCTATCCCTCTAAACTCGGCCAGTCCATCCCTTATGCGCTCGAAGCTCATACCCAGCTCCATCCCCACGGCAAAAGAGGCAAGCGCATTCTCCGCATTGTGCCTACCGGGAACGTGGAGCTTAACTTGGCCTAAGAATGAATCCCGGTACGAAACCCGGAAAGTGGTTTCAAATCCATTGACTATAACTTCTTCGGCCCGGAAATCCGCTTGTGGCGAAAACCCGTATGTAACCAGCCTCTTCCTGAAATTGGGGATGATCGATTTAACCCGGGGACAGTCTGCAGAGAGAACGGCCAGCCCGTAGAACGGTATCTTATTCAGAAAATCAGAGAACGCATCCTGGAGATGGATTATATTCTCGTAATAATCGAGATGTTCTCTATCAATATTTGTGACCACCGCTATCACCGGTGAAAGCATCAGAAAAGAGCCGTCACTCTCGTCAGCCTCTACCACCATAAAATTTCCATTTCCAAGATGAGCGTTACTGCCCAGCGTTTTCACTTTACCCCCGACCACGATAGTCGGGTCAAAGCCCCCATAATCCAGGACGGTGGAGATCATGGACGTGGTGGTAGTCTTCCCATGGCTCCCGGCAACGGCTATGCCATATTTTAGCCTCATCAGCTCGGCGAGCATCTCCGCCCTGGGAATTATCGGTATCTTTTTCGATTTGGCCTGAAGAACCTCCGGGTTATTCTTGTTTATAGCAGAAGAAGTTACCACGACATCGGGGGCCTTTATATTTTCCGGAGCATGGCCTATATATATCGATGCCCCGAGCCGTTCCAACCTCTCTATTATCTCCGTTCTTTTAAGGTCGGAGCCAGTCACACTGTAGCCCATGTTCAGGAGAACCTCGGCTATACCGCTCATCCCTATTCCGCCTATGCCGATGAAATGTATTTCCTTAATTCGTCCGTACATTCTAGAACAAGCTCCAATGATCAAATATCAAATTGCAAACAGATAAAACTCCAAATACCGAACATTCGGAATTCAGGGATTGAATGTTGTTTGATATTGGTGATTTGAGATTTGAAATTTCTAGTATCATTCTTGATTAATATTTACTCCGGCCAGTTTATAAACCTCGTCGACGATTTTTTTTGCCGCTTCCGGCTTGCCCAGTTCCCTCGCTTTGATTCCCATCTCTTTAAGTATATCGCCTTTCAGCAGGTTATTCAGAACATGAGCCAATTTTTCCGGCACTGCATCTTCGTCTTCGACAACCACTGCTGCTCCGGCGTTCTTCATGATCATCGCATTCTCCATCTGATGATTGTACGCCGAAAAGGGATAAGGCACAAGGATCGAAGGTTTTCCCAGCGCTGTAACCTCGGCGATGGTGCCCGCGCCAGCCCTTCCAATCACCAAATCAGCTCGCCCATATGCCTTGGCCATATCCTCGATAAAAGGTATTACCTCCGCTTGGATGCCATACCACTCGTATGTTTTTTTTACGTCCTCCATATCGTTTTGTCCGGTCTGATGAATTATCGCAACATCACGTCGACCTAAGATTGCAAATGCCTTAGGCACCGAAAGATTGAGCCTACGCGCCCCCTGGCTACCACCAAAAACAAGAATGTTAATCAGGCCCTTCCCCGCTGTGTTTAGTTTGCCGCCGTGCAATATCTCACTTCTCACCGGGTTTCCAACGACCATAGTTTTCTTTCTGGGAAAGAATTTAACACTTTCCTCAAACGAAGCAAATATCTTTTTTGCGAACCGTCCTAGAATACGATTTGTAACTCCGGGTACTGAGTTCTGCTCACAAATAGCAGTGGGTACGGAGAGAAGTAATGCGGCGAAAACTACCGGACCGGATACATAACCCCCCACACCCAATACTACATCCGGGCCGAATTTTTTAATTATGGATATAGATTCGAAGAGGCCTTTAAAAGCCAGGACGGCTGCTTTCAAGCCCTTAGATACCCCTTTGCCCATTATTCCACTCGAGCTTATATACTCCAGCTCACAACCCGGGGGCAAATGGGTTTTTTTTTCTAACCCCTGTTTTGTTCCTACGAAAAGAACCGCGTGTCCTGGATTTCTTCTCCGAATCTCTTCGGCGATGGAGAACGCTGGAAATACATGCCCCCCGCTTCCTCCTCCAGCGATTATCACTTTCATTTTAATCCCTTTCTTGATACGCTCAGTATTATTCCCATCGCCCCCAAACTGCTCACCAGCGATGTCCCTCCGTAGCTTATGAAAGGAAGAGTGAGTCCCTTGATCGGAAAAAGTCCGACGGCCACAGCCATATTGATGCCGGCCTGAAGAGCGACCAGCATTATACAACCAAATACCAGGTAGCAACCGAAAAGGTCCGGTGCCTTCAGTGCTACCCGGAGACTCCTGACCACCAGAAATCCAAAAGCGACAATGATCGAGAGCACACCGATAAAACCCAGCTCCTCGCCGATTATGGAAAAAATAAAATCGGTATGTGCCTGGGGAAGAAAAAACAACTTCTGGGTGCTGTCCCCCAGTCCCGTACCTACTATACCACCCAGGCCAAAGGCTACGAAAGACTGAACCGCCTGGTATCCGGAACCCAGGGGATCCTCCCAGGGATTAAGGAAAGATATTATACGCTTCATTCTGTAGCTTTGGTCCATCACCGCCAAGACCATGAGGATGACGGAAATCACCCCCGAAGCTATCAGGTAACCAACCCTAACTTCTCCGATAAAAAGCATGCCAAAGAGCATGGTAAAGAGTATTACCACCATGCCAAAGTCTGGTTCAAGAAGGATTAGCAATATATATGCCCCGGCTATCAGAAGGTGCGATATAAAACCCACGGAAAAGCTGTCCATCTTATCCTTTTTTTTAGTGATAGAATGGGCTAGATATAGAACTAGGAGAAATTTGGCTATCTCTGAGGGCTGAAAACTACCCGGGCCTAGGTCTATCCATCTCCTTGCTCCACCAACCTCCTCGCCTATTCCCGGGATGAGCACCAATACCAGAATAATGAGGCCAAATATGTAAGCAGGATAGACGAACCTCCTCAAGATTTGATAGTCTAGGCTCATCAAAATAAACATGCCGAACATGCCGACGAGAAGATATATGGCGTGGCGTTTCAGGAAATAGCTGGGGTCTCCATATTGTTCGAGCGCGTATATTGAACTGGTGCTATACACCATCAACATACCCATCGCCGAGAGGAACACCACCGACACGATTATTCCTACGTCGTAACCTTTTCCTTCAAAATTAAATATCTTGGACAATCTGCTTGAATCTCCCTCCTCTTTCTTCGTAGGAGCTAAACATATCGAAGCTGGAACAACCGGGTGAAAAAAGAACGGTATCCCCTTCACCCATGTTCTTAACCGCCAATTCTACTGCCTCATCAAGTGAACTGGCCAGGACAGTGTTAACCACTTCTCCCAGTTCTCTTTTCATTCTCGACCGGGACTCACCAAAAAGTATGAGTAGCTTTACCTTTCTCTTGATTTCATCCCGGAGAATCCCATAGCTAACCCCCTTATCCTTTCCACCGGCTATGAGAATTATGGGGTAAGAAAAACTTTCCAGTGCCTTGAGTGTGGCTCCAGGGCTGGTTGATTTCGAATCGTTGTAAAACCTTGCCCCCTTAACCTCACGGACGAATTCAATCCTATGAGGAAGGGGAACAAATTCCAATATCTCCCGCTCTATCAACCCCGGCTTGCACCCTAAGACCCGGGTCGATGCTATGGCAGCCATGGCATTCTCGACGTTATGAATCCCCGGAAGTTTCATGCCTTTTATGTCGTAGATTTCACCCATGAACCGGACACAGTTGCCGTCAAAAAATACCCCGCCCTCGGCAGGTGTTTTTGCAAAAGGAATCTTTCTGGACTTTAATTTATTTAAAGAGCTGGTCTCTACCACCGGGTCATCAAGATTATATATTGCCCAGTCATCCGGGCCCTGGTTAGAAAAGAGCATGAGCTTGGCGTTCACATACTCTTCAAAACTCTCATGATGATCGAGATGATTAGGAGATATATTAAGGAGTATTCCTATGTGTGGTCTAAACGTGGACACGCCTTGAAGCTGGAAGCTGCTTAGTTCGAGCACCAGAAGGTCAAATCCTTCATCCTCCCCGGCAATTTGAATTAAAGGGGTGCCGATATTTCCGCCAAGAAATACCCTTTTCCCGGATGCTCCTAGAATCCGGGCCACGAGGGTCGAAGTGGTGGTCTTTCCGTTAGAGCCGGTTATTCCAATTATCGGTTTCTTGATAAACCTGGAGGCAAGCTCCAATTCGCTCATAACCTCTATGCCCTTGGCCAAGGCTTTCTTAACCGGTGGAATATTAAATGGTACGCCCGGGCTGAGCACTATGGTGTCAGCCCACAAAAAGGTTTCCTCTTGGTGTCCGCCGGATTCTATTCTTACCCCAGATTCCATGAACGCCTTTACATCCTGGGAGAGCTTTTGCAGATGGTTAATGTCGCTTGCCCTTATCTCTCCGCCTTTTTTGAGCAAGAATCTGACGGTTTCAATACCAGTTTTGCCCAGACCAACAACCACTACTTTTCTTCCATCTAATTCCATCTACGTCTTTGAGCTCCGTAATATTTTATTCAACTCGACTCCCTGACTAGATAAATATCCTCCATCTCCCGCCTTCGGGGTTAGATGCTCCCACTTATATGGATTTGGTTTTCCCCTTATCCTCTTAGTCAAGATTTTAAGGCCCCCATCAGGAGGCCTAAACACCAGCAAAGTCTATCTGAGCTTCAGGGTAGAAAGCGCCACCAGAGAAAGCACCAGAGAAATTATCCAGAACCTTATGACCACCTTCGATTCAGGCCAGCCGTTCAACTCAAAATGATGATGCAACGGAGCCATGCGGAAAACCCTCTTGCCAGTCAGCTTGAAGGAAAGCACCTGAATAATTACCGAAACGGTCTCCATAACGAAAAGACCACCCACCAAGATCAGTAGGATTTCCTGCTTAATTATGAGCGCAACTGAGCCGATAGCCGCCCCCAATGCCAGCGAGCCAACATCACCCATGAATACCTGAGCGGGATGGGAGTTGTACCAGAGAAATCCGAGACAGGCACCCCCTACCGCCGCTAGAAAGACCGCCAGCTCTCCCCCTTCTGAGATATAGGGAATTTGCAGGTATCTCGAAAATTCTACGTGTCCGGAAAGATAAGCGAAAACTATGTAGGTTGCTGCGGTAACGGATATCGCGCCGATAGCCAGACCATCGAGACCATCGGTAAGGTTCACCGCGTTCGATGCACCTACCAGGACCAAAATTGCAAACGGTATGTAGAACCACCCGAGCATTAAAACCCCTTTTTTGAAAAAAGGAAAAACCACCGAAGTAAACGGGTAATAGGCAATCTGGTCAACCCGGAGCGACATGGTGAATCCCTTCTTCTCCATTATCAATAACAAGACAAAGATGACCGCCAGGACAATCTGCAAGAAGAACTTGACCTTTGCCCGCATCCCTCTCCCGCGCGATAGCTTTAACCAGTCATCGGTAAAACCAATCGCTCCATAGCCGACGGTGAAAGCCAGCACGAACCATACCACTTCACTGGTCAGGTTGGCCCAAAGAAGTGTCGAGGCGGCTATGGCTATAACTATAAACACCCCTCCCATAGTTGGAGTGCCGGCTTTAGATTGATGACCAGGAGGACCGTCTGAACGGATGTTCTCCTTGAACTGCTTTTTACTCAAAAAATCTATGAATGCCTTTCCCAGGACGATGCTTATCAAAAAAGCGGTTACACCCGCTCCAAAAGAGCGAAACGTAATGTATTTGAAAACGTTGAATAATATAAAATCCCCTTTCAGCAAGTAGAGAAAATAAAGCATATCGTGAGCTACCTCTCAAAAAGCCTCCTAATTATGTCTTCCATCCTCATCCCTCGCGAGCCCTTTATCAACACCAAGTCGCCGGGCTTAGCCATCCTTATAAGCACCTCTGCCGCCTCCTCATGACTTTCCACAAATGTTCCTTCGATTTTACCATCAACTCCACGAAGAATATCCGTTCCATATCTACCCCGGGTGATAACGAAGTCCAGCTCCTTTTCCGCAAGAAACTGTCCCAAGGCCACGTGCTCGTTCTCGCTCATTTCCCCGAGTTCCAGCATGTCTCCGAGCACTGCTATTGCCCTGCCTTTTCCCCTGAGCCTGGCCAGTTCCTCTATTCCTCTCCTCATCGAGTCGGGGTTGGCATTGTAGGCGTCGTTTATGATCTTGAAACCAAACGGGGTATCCATAACCTCAAGCCTCATGTAGGCCGGGGTGAATCTTTCCAGTCCGGCCTGAATTTCATCAGGGCTACACCCTAAAGACAAACCCACTCCCGCGGCGCAGAGCGCATTCATCACGTTATGGAGCCCTATTCCCCTTATTCTCACCGGGAAGTCACTCTCACCGACGATCATATTGAACCTGATTGCCGAAAAATCAACCGGGCTAATGTTTTTGGCGGAGATGTCCACTCCCGGGGAATTTACTCCGAATGTAATCTTCTTACACCTGGCACCTTCGGCAATTTTTCGAACCCAGGGGTCGTCCATATTCACTACAAATGTGTTGTGCTCGGTGAATGCCTCTACCAGTTCTCCTTTTGCTTTGGCCACGCCCTCTATTCCCCCTAGCTTCTCCAAATGGGCTCGGCCAATGTTGGTGATCGCCCCGGTGTCCGGGAGTGCAATCTCCGCCAGTCTTTGTATCTCGCCAAACTCATTCATTCCGAGTTCTACCACGGCGGCCTCGTGGCTCTCGGCAATTCTCAGTAGGGTCATGGGAAGGCCGACCAGGTTGTTCAAATTGTCCGTGTTCTTGAGCACACAGAATTTGACCGAGAGGATGCTCCAGGCCATCTCCTTGGTGGTTGTCTTACCGTTAGAGCCGGTGATAGCGGCCAGCTTTAGGTCAACGAAGCTCCTTCTCCACGCCGAGGCGAGGTCTCCGAAAGCCCTGAGTGTAGAGGGAACTTTTATGAGCACTTTCCCATTTGTCTTTATACCCCCAACTATCCTTTCCACCACCGCGCCTTTTGCCCCTTTATCTAAAGCCTCGGAGACAAAGTCGTGACCATCAAAGTTATCCCCGCTAAGAGCAAAGAAGAGTTCGTCCTTTCTTATCCTTCTGGAATCGGTGGAGACCCCGGAAAAGGATAAATTCTCCAATTTGGGTAGAGATGGAGAATTTTGCCTATCTACAAGTTCTCCATTTATAGAACTCAAGACCCAGTTTAGTTTAAGCATTCTTCCTTATCTATCTCCGATAGTATTCCCCTCGCCACTTCCTTATCATCGAAGTGGATTTTTTTTGTCCCCAAAATCTGATAATCCTCATGCCCTTTTCCCGCTATGAGCACCGTGTCACCCCTCTGGGCAATTCTAATGGCCTTCTCTATGGCCTGACGCCTGTCCGTGACCCGGAAATAGCTTTTTCGAGCGTCGACCGCTTCAAAAACCCCTCTTTCTATCTGGTCTATAATGCTGTCAGGAGACTCGGTGCGCGGGTTGTCCGAGGTTACAATGAGCACATCGGAAAGCTCCCTTCCTATTCTTCCCATCACCGGTCTTTTTAGCGGGTCTCTATCTCCACCGCAGCCGAAGACCAGTATGAGGCTACCGGGCGTAAGCGGCCTGACCGCCGATAACACATTCTTGAGTGCATCCGGGGTGTGGGCATAGTCTACGAGCACGTTTATTCCCTTTGTATTCTCCACCCTATCCAGCCTTCCCGGGACCGAGATTATTCTCGAAACCCCACTTTCCACGGATGAAGGCGATGCTCCCAGAGAAAGCGCAGTGGCGGACGCCGCCAGCATATTAGAGAGGTTATGAATACCAAAGAGTTTTGAATGAAGCTCAATTCTTCCCCAGGGTGTATTTACATCGGCCCAAATCCCCTGCTCATTGATAGTCGCCCTCTCCGCATGAACAGCCGCAGAGCTAGATTTAGTGGAGAAGGATATTACTTCTCCGGCCGAGCACTTGGCTATTCTCGCTCCATATGCATCGTCGAGATTTATTATAGCAAACTTCTTCCTCTTCTCGCTTGCCTCTAGAACCTCCGTGAACAATCTTTTTTTTGCCTCAAAATAATTTTCCATGTTTACATGATAATCGAGATGATCCTGAGTAAGGTTCGTGAATATAGCCGCATCAAAGTGGCAGGCTGACACCCTTTTTCTATCCAGGGCATGGGAAGAAACCTCCATCACCACATACTCCGTCCCGGAGTCTTTCATATCCTTCAACAACTTCATCAGGTCCAGGGATTCAGGAGTAGTCATGGGCGCTGGGGTTTTCTTTCCCATGTAGCGGTATTCAATCGTTCCCACCACCCCTGAGCTTTTTCCTTCCGCCTCCCAAATTGATTCCAAGAGATAACTTACAGTTGTTTTTCCATTAGTTCCGGTTACGCCCACTAGAGTAAGCCCCTTTGTGGGATGGCGGTAGTAGTTTGCAGAGATAGTGGCAAGTGCAGACTTCGTATCCGGCACTCGAACTATCGAGACGCTACCAAAGCTATTCTCTGGAACCTTCTCCAACAGTATCGCCCCTGCCCCGTTTTTTACAGCCGAGCCTATGTAGGTATGCCCGTCTGCCTTCTCCCCTCTTATAGCGACGAAGAGAAACCGGTCGCGGACCTCTTCAGAGTTGTAAGTTATACCGGAAATTTCCAGATTATCACCGCCCAGAATCTCCTTTATCTCTGCTCCTTTGACCAGGTCTCTCAAAATCATCTAACTGCTCAGCCGTGCATGAAAACAGGTTTATCCTATGGCCCGAGGGATCAAATTATATACCAGCTTATTATATCGTCTGCCTTAACTCTACGGAGCAAACCGTGTCCGCCTTTATCCTTTCTCCGGCCCGCGGTTTTTGGTCCTTGACATATCCGCTTCCGGTTAACTTAACCTTGAGCCCCTCTTTTTCCGCCCATCTGAGAATATCCCTTGCGCTCTTACCGCGAAGATCGGGCATTATCTTTGCTTCTACGAAGCCTTTTTGAGGAGGAATCCCCTTGTAGAAAAGAACCTTCTCCGTAATTGCCCTGAATATCGGAGCGGCTACAACCCCGCCGTAGTTGCTGGTTTTAGGGTTCTCCACCACTATGACCAGTGTTATCTTAGGGTCATCAACCGGGGCAAAACCGATGAAAGAAGACAGGTAGCGGTTAGAATAATACCCTCCGGTTTCCGGGTTGGGAATCTGGGCCGTACCGGTCTTTCCGGCTACCCGATAGCCGGGAATCGAAGCCTGTTTACCCGTGCCATTCTCCACAACCCCTTCCAAAATTCCCTTGATGGTCTCGGCAGTATCGTATGATATAACCCGGCCGACCACTTCTGGCTCATTTCCCTTTACCACCTTGCCGTCCGGACTCACTATTTCTTTGACCACACGCGGTTTCAAAAGGTAGCCTCCGTTGGCGATGGCCGACAGTGCCGACGCCAGTTGGATAGCGGTAACCGAGATCCCCTGACCAAAGGAGAGCGTGGCCAGTTCAACCGGCCCCCATTTCTTGGGGCTGGCCAGTCTTCCGGTTGATTCTCCGGGCAGGTCGATTTCTGTCTTTTCCCCAAACCCGAAAGACCTAAGATAGGCATGGAACCGGTCCTTGCCCAGGGTCTCGGCTATCTTAGAGGCGCATACATTGCTAGACAACTCCACGATTTGGGCCACATTCAACACCCCGTAGGGGTGAACATCGTTTATAAAGTAAGGTCCCACCTTTCTCTTGCCATTCTCGCAATCAAACTTTGACGACAGATTGACCTTCTTGTCCTCCAGGGCGGCAGCGGCCAAAAACATCTTGATGGTCGAACCCGGCTCGAACGAGTACCAAATCGGCAGGTTCCTCCTGGAGTCCCCGCTGTACTTATTGAATTCGTTTGGGTCGAAAAAAGGATATGAAGCCATTGCCAGTATCGCACCGGTCTCCGGGTCCATGAGAAGAGCCATCCCTTTTTCTGCCGATGCCTTTTTTATGCCTTCCTTAAGCTCCTTCTCCACTATGTATTGAATTTGTGAGTCCAGGTGGAGGATGATGTCGTAGCCGGAAACGCTGGCTTCGACATCGGTGGGAGTGCTGATTATATGCCTTCCTCGGGCATCCCTCTTCACGGTAATTCTGCCCGGGCTGCCGGCGAGTAAACTCTCGAATTCATACTCGATTCCCTCTATCCCCTTTGAGTCGATATTGGTAAAACCTAGGACCTGCCCGGCCAGGTGGCCGTTCGGATAAACCCTTTTGGGCTCATCTACAAAACCTATACCGTCTAAATTAGCGCTTTTTAGCTTAGAAATCAGCTCCGGCTCGCCCAGCCTGGTTATCCAAACAAACGGTTTTTGGGAAAGCAGCATATTGAGTACTTCTTTTTGGGGGCGCTTTACCAACTTTGAAAGCACTAGAGAAAACTGCTTCGGGTCTTTCACATTCCCCGGATGCACATAACTGGATACCGCATCTACGTTTATGGCCAGTTCCTTCTTATTTATGTCCAGTATCCTCCCTCGACGGGGAAGGAGGGTGAAAAGGCCGGTGTGTTGCTTTCTGGCCAGTTCAAAGGCCTTATCCGTGCTGAGCACCTGGAGCTTTAAAGCCCTGACCGATACTGCAGTAAAAAGTATGAGCAGCATCCCGCCGACAATCGAGATTTTCCACATTGGTTTCGTCAAGTCCCTGGCCAACGATATCCTCTTTTTGGAGCTTTTCCTTCCTGTCATTTGCTCTCCCCGATTAAGGTATTCTCTTCTATATATATAAGGTCTTCCGGAGTGGGAAACTTAAAACCGAGCTCATGCGCCAGACCCTCGACCCTTTGAGGCGATTTCAGCCTCATTAGCTCGGCGGTGAGAAGAAGGTTTTCTTTGAGTAATTTTTCTTCTTCCCTCTTACTGGCTGAAATCTCATAACCCATTCTTGTCGCCTCGACCTTGATGGTTATGTAGGCAATAGCCAGAACCATGACCAATATAATCGCCACCAGAAACCTCGTGGAAAATACCACCCTCTCTAAAGTTGAATTCCCTCTTACTCTAATAGTCCTGGCCAGGGCCATGGCTTATATCCTCTCTCCTACTCTTAATTTTGCGCTCCTTGCCCTCGGGTTATCCAGTAATTCTTCTACCCCGGCCATGACCGGGGAACGGGTAATTATCTTGAGGATACTTTTTCTTCCGCATCCGCATCTGGGCAGACCGGGGGGGCAAATGCAAGGCGACGATAGCTTCTTGAACGTGTTTTTTACCAGCCTGTCTTCCAGGGAATGAAAAGAGATTATGACTATTCTTCCGCCGACCTTAACCAAGGGAACGGCCTCTTGTAAGAAGCGTTCCAGGTTTTCCAGTTCATTGTTGACTGCTATACGAAACGCTTGAAAGGTCTTGGTTGCCGGG
The DNA here is from genome assembly GCA_035559815.1 of Thermodesulfobacteriota bacterium. Lineage (NCBI taxonomy): Bacteria > Pseudomonadati > Thermodesulfobacteriota > Thermodesulfobacteriota bacterium. The sequence continues at coordinate 21,875 of DATMAT010000031.1, read as the reverse complement.
TGAATGTTTTGGGGATGAAACTGTTTCGGGATGGCACCGGAAACTATATCCGCAAGCTGAGCAGACGTTTTTATAGCCGCCCCTCGGCGGAATCTAAGTATCTCCCGGGCTATTCTTTTAGACCATTTCTCTTCGCCGTATGTGCTAAGAATCCTGGAAATCTCCTCCTCATCCATTTCATTGACTAAGTCGCTAGCGGTGAATCTCAATCTGGCATCCATTCTCATGTCGAGCGGCTCGTCCTTGAGAAAGCTGAATCCTCTACCGCTTGCCTCTATATGGAATGAAGACATCCCCAGGTCAGCCACTATTCCGTCCAGCTCATCCACCCCCATCGACTCGAGCACCTCTTGGATCTCCGAGTAGTTCCTGTTCACAAACACGACTTGACCGGCAGAGCCGGATAGTCTTTTTTTGGATAGGGAAAGTGATTCATCGTCGATATCGAATCCTATGATCTTGGCCCTATACTCGGAGTATTTTAGAATCGCCTCGGTATGCCCTCCCAGCCCCAGAGTGGCATCTACGTATATACCACCAGGATAAGGACGCAAGAACTCTACCGCTTCCTTCACCATCACCGGCTTGTGTACCGGATTTTTTATCTCCAACACCGCCTTCTCAATGTTCATAATCGCTGACCCGCCAAGATTTCCCTACTCCTCTTGAACTCCTCGTAAGCCTTCTTGGATTCCTCTTCTTCCCAAAGCTCTCTCGACCATATCTCAAACCGGCTGAGCATGCCGATCATAACAACATCTCGTTTAATCTGGGCGTGGTTTCTTAGAGCTTGAGGTATAAGCACCCTACCAGACCCATCTATCTGGCAATCGATGGCCGAACCCATCAAATATCTAAGGAAAGAAATCACCTCTTGTCTGAACTGGGGTAGTTCTGCCGCTTTTTTTTCTATCTCATTCCATTCCTTTACCGGATAGGCGGCTAAGCACTTGTCAAAGTTGGTTATCACCAGGGTTTCATCATCGTACTTTTCTTTCAGGACCTCTCTAAACTTTGAAGGCACGCTAATTCGCCCTTTATCGGTCATGGTGTGTTCATATCTGCCGCGGAACATTACATGCTCTCAGACGCCTTATTATGCCACTTTATGCCACTTTAAACCACTATATAAAAACGTGTAAACTTTGTCAAGTAACTTTGTGAAATTTTTTAATTTTTTATATGGGAGGGGGCTAAGACAAGCGTATTCACAGGATTGTAACCAAATAAAAACAAATAAAGCGTAGCTTCCCCTCCCGATTTTCGACTGGTCATTAATCATCACACCCCAATCACTCTGTCTTTTTGCACCTTTTATTATCTCATAGAATTTTGGATATCCGGGCTATGGGTATGAAATTCAAAAAATATGGTGTCACTAAAATTGCCCTGAAATGAACACAGTTCGCTTTAAGTATATAATGTAACCATCTATAAGACCTTAGTAATTAAAGTGTTGACTGATTATCGCCGGGAGTTATTCTATAGCATGGCTACCATATACATAAAGCTTCTTGACCCTAGCGACACAGTTTACCTTCAGTCAATCCTCGGAACCTATTCACACCTGGCATGGGTTAGGACCGAGAATGTAGAGCTCGGGATAATTAAAATTATTCCCACCGATGACCTGGTGGAGGAAACTAGGGAGGTCCTAAGAAACCTGAAGAGGGAGATTGAGTTTGAAGAAGTAGAATCGGGCTTTTGATTATACAACCTTGATTCTAATACCTTCTCTAGCTCGATTCCACCTGTCTCTCAAGGGCTTGACCCTCCGTTCTTTCCTCCTCCACCATCAGCATAAATCCTCTTAAACTAGTCTCCACACCTCGTCTTAGACCATCCAGATTATGCGAATTTAAAAGGAACTTCTTCAGGTCGTAGTCCCGTTCTGCAATCAGATCAAAAAAGTCATCGGGATCATTCATCCCATTCGTAACGGCTTTCTTCGCAGTTTCATACCAATGGATAAGTTGATAGTAATGCTTCTTCAGGTTTCTTTCTCCGTCTGCGGAGAGGTCGAAATGGGTATAAGCAACCAGCTTGGGTCCGAGCGAAATCATAGCCTCGATGGATCTTAGCGCTTGGCCCAGTCTAAAAGGCGGCGGCGTAGCCGGAAGCACCACATCGAGGCTTGGCACGTATATGCCGGCAGCATCCCCGGTGAAAACAATGCTATGTTGAAGGAGAAAGACGGAGAGATGATGGCTGGCATGTCCCGGCGTTGAAATAATCTTCAAATGGAGTTTCCCTACATAGATTCCGATTTCGTCCTCGACCGGAATAATTTTTTCTGGCGGGACTGGTTCTGGCTTTCCGTAGATCTCCGCCACAAATCCCAGGACCTTATTCGCTGCCCTCCACAGCGTCGATTCCGGGTCAACCATATGAGGAACTGCCCTTTTATGTGAAATAACATAAGCGCTCGGAAGATGCTTCACCAGGGCCCCGGCAGCGCCGGCGTGGTCCAGATGAACGTGGGTGGGTAGTAGGTATTTAACATTTTCAGGACGGTATCCGATTTCATCGAGCGCCTTAAGCATACTATCCGCTGTGGTCGAAGGCCCTACTTCCACGAAGGCAACTTCATTTCCCGTGGCAACGATATATGCTCCGGTATATTCCCTCTCGCCCCCTACCTTCAAATCGACAAACCAAACGCCTGGCTTTCTTTCAGCTATTGAATATTCCATTAACCTGGCCTCTTTATTACTTATCTAATTCTGATTACTCAACTCGTTCATCGTAACCCTTTTGACAAAGGGAAATCAAAGAGCCATTTTGAGAAACGGAATGTGCTCGTCGATGAGCTTAGTAAAATGTAAGGAACATATACCTGTACTGAGCCCTTCGACTTTCTCCATGACTGTTCCCTCCTTATGTATTGTGTTAATTATAAGAAGGGAACCGTTTATACTTAACCCCTTTTTAACATAATTCCTCAGGATAAACTCCGTCGAAATATATGCGTTCCCTACATCATATTACATTTGCTTTAATTCTAACCATCTCTTCTAGTGCAAGATAATGCAACTTCACCGTGTTAGAGGCAATACTCACTGTTTAAGCGATATTATTCCTACCGTCTTTATCAATCCGACTGTTTAACTCAAGGACGGATTAATATTTTACCAGTTTATGCATCCAACTCACCGATTGTACGGCGAAATCAGCAAAAGAGACATGCTGGCTAAATTCTCTCTTTCTTGATTGCTTATAGTCTTGATATAAACTACACGCCTCGATGAAGCATGAAGAGGAAATCACTCGTTCCGCAGGGGTCGTAGGATTCATAACACTGCTCAGCCGAATAACCGGCTACCTAAGGGACATGGTAATAGCCTATTTCTTTGGAGCAAAAGCAGATACCGACGCATACTATGTAGCTTTTAGAATTCCGAATCTTCTACGCAGGCTTCTTGCTGAAGGTTCCCTTACCATATCCTTCATCCCTGTATTCACTGAATACCTGGAGAAAAACGGTAGAGAAGAAGCTAAAAGGGTGTCTGACGCTACGTTCACGCTTCTTTTCATGGTTTTAATCCTGGTTTCTTTTCTCGGAGTGGTGCTCTCTCCATTCATAATCAAACTTTTTGCATCCGGTTTTAAAGGTGAGACTTTTAACCTCGCAGTAGACCTTAATCGAGTAATGTTTCCTTATATCTTCTTCGCATCTCTCACCGCACTATCCATGGGGATACTAAATTCGCTAAAACGTTTTTTCGCCCCAGCTTTTGCCCAAGTGGCTTTCAATATAGGGAGCATCTCCGTAATTTTTCTCCTTCATCAAAGCCTCAGCATTCCGATTTTTTCTCTAGCTATAGGAGTTATTATCGGAGGGGCTATACAATATATTTTCCAGATTCCTTTTCTGAGGAGTACTGGTTTTATACATAGCTTTACGAAAAACCTGCGACATCCGGCAGTGAAAAAAATAGCCTTCCTAATGGCCCCTCAACTTTTTGGAGTTGCTGTCTATAATCTGAACATCTTAATAAGCACACAGTATGGATCACACCTTCCGGAGGGAACCGTCTCCTACCTCTACTATTCAGAAAGACTGATGGAATTTCCCCTGGGAATCATCGCCGTATCTATCGCCACGGTCCTTCTTCCTAGTCTCTCTTCCCAGGTATCAAAAGGAGAAGTAGAAAGATTTAGGGAAAGTTATTCATTCGCACTAAGATTTATGCTTTTTTTAATAGCTCCTGCTCTTACCGGGCTTATAGCCCTTAGAGTCCCTATATGCAACCTCCTCTATCAAAGGGGGGAATTCACGCATGAAGCTACTATTTTCACTTCTCAAGCTCTTCTCGGATATAGCCTAGGGCTCTGGGCGGTAGCGGGGGTAAGGATAACAGCCCCGGCTTTCTACGCCATGCAGGATACTAGGACCCCAGTTCTGTTTGCCTTCTTTGCCTTCATAGTCAACGCCGCATTTGGATATATTCTCGGGTTTACGCTTGGACTCAATCACACTGGGCTCGCTCTTGCAAGCTCCGTTTCCTCAATCTTTAACTTTTCTCTTTTGTTTTTCGCGCTGAATAAACGCATGGGAAAGATAGAATTAAAAAACACCTTGATATACTGCATTAAAATTGCATTTGCATCACTGATAATGGGGGCATTGGCTTGGAAGATTTCTACTTTTTCTGAATGGGAGCAAAGCGGTATTTCCACTCAGAAACTCGTGGTGTTCACTACCTCGTTCTTCGCTTCTATGGCAACTTACCTCGCTTTAACAAAGCTTTTAAGGATAGGGGAACTTGATTTTCTAATCAGCATGATAAGAAGAAAAATTACCTGAGATGATAAAAATATAGAAGTTTTTCCCTAGATTACTTTCCTGTCTAATACTCATAATTTACATTATTATCAACTAAGGGTATTATGAGCAAAGTGAGAGAGTCTAACGAAGAAGAATTAAATTATCTCAAAGAAAAGTACGAGAAACTTTTGATCGAAAATCCCTCCTCTGCCGCCTTCGTCTTCCTGGCAGAAATCTTGATAAAAAGGTCGCAATTTGACCGGGCCACCGATATCCTGGTGGAAGGTTTGAGACGGAACCCGGACAACGTCACCGCAAAGTTCCTTTTAGGAAAGATACATCTTGACCGAGGAATGATAAACCAAGCCAAAAAGGAGATGGGAGAGGTGCTGCAGTCCGCCCCGGATAATGTGGCGGCGGGTAAGATTCTCATACAAATCTACCGGGACGAGGGCGAACCGCATAAAGCCCTTGGTATTGCCCAGTCCATTTCGTTTTACATTCCCGGGGACGATGAATTAAAGTTGGTCATCGAAGAACTTGAACGAGAGATCTCTCTCACTGGGGAGATAGAATCAACAGATGAACCAGAATCCATCGGCGACCAGGATGGTGAAGAGTCTTTTCCGAACCTCCTGCAGGCAGAAATATACACCGAAACCATGGCCGATCTTTACATGAGCCAGGGGTTTTATGCCGATGCCGCGGGGGTTTACGAAAAACTATTAGAGCGCGACCGGACGAATGATTCTTTGGAGAGAAAATTGAAAAGGGCAAAAGCATATTTGTTGAGTGAAAAAGCCGGTTTTGTGAACAAGAAATGAATGATGCAGGATACAGGATGCACGATATAAAATACATCTTTTCATCATGCATCATGAATCTTGCATCTTACATAGTTTGTCTTTGCACCAGGCCTATGTTAATTAATGATTTAAATGCATCATCGAGGACTAAAAAATGAAGATCCTGGTAATACACGGACCCAATCTCAACCTTCTCGGAAAACGAGAGCCGGAAGTATACGGCACGACAAACCTGGATGAAATCAACAACCTTCTCCAGAAAGAGGCAAAGGTATTGGGCATTGGTATTGATTTCTTCCAGTCAAACTCTGAGGGCGATATAGTAAGCAAAATTCAGGAAGGGATGGGAAAATTGAATGGAATAGTTATTAATCCAGGCGCTTATACCCATACCAGCATCGCCATTAGAGACGCCATTACCTCTACCGGCATACCCACAGCGGAGGTTCATATTTCAAACATTTTTAAACGAGAGGAGTTCAGACAGAAGTCTTTTATTTCCGGCGTGGCCATTGGGGTAATATCCGGATTCGGGGTGGATAGTTACCTGCTGGGATTGAGAGGGCTGGTGAGCCACCTGAAGAGGAAAAGCGAGTAAACCACGAATTGATACGAATGAAAGCGATCGAGATGCACGATACACGATGCAGGATAGAAAATTTTCTTTAATCACGGATCATGCATCGTTCGATTGAGCTCTCGACGAAGTCTGGGATTGTTGCATCAGTGCTGATTCGTGAATATTCGTGGCTAGATATTAACAAATGAAAAAAAACTGGGTTTTAGAAAAAGAAAATCCCAAGCTCAGAGAGAAAATTACCAAGACCCTCGGAATATCTCCTCTCACCGCTCAGGTTTTGATTAACCGCGGAGTAGAGAACGAAGCGGAGGCAGAGCTCTTCATCAAAAGCAGCCTCTTTGACCTCCCTTCACCTTATCTCATGAAGGGTATGGACAAGGCAGTAGAAAGATTAAAATCGGCCGTAGAGAAAAAAGAGAAGATTGCCATTTATGGAGACTACGATGTCGACGGCGTTACCGCTACCGCTCTACTATATACCTTTCTCGGTAATCTAGGCGCCAGCGTCACCTACTATAACCCGGACCGGATAAAAGAGGGATATGGTGTTAACACGGAGGCCATTCACAAACTCAAGGCGGAAGAGGTCTCCTTGATAATCTCGGGTGATTGTGGCATTACCGCCTGGAAAGAGGTAGAAGAGGCCAAAAAATTAGGAATCGATTTCATCGTTACTGACCATCACGAACCACCGGAACTAATTCCCGACGCCGTTTCGGTCTTGAATCCGCACCAATCCGGATGTGCCTATCCCGGGAAGGAGGTTACCGGCGTCGGAGTGGTCTACAACCTGGCCATAGCTTTGAGAAGAGCCCTCAGGGATTCCGGTTTTTTCAAAGGAACCGAGCCCAACCTGGGGGATTACCTAGACCTAGTTGCCCTAGGAACGGTAGCCGACTGCGCGCCTCTTACAAACGTAAACCGCATCCTGGTGAAAGAGGGAATAAAGAGGATGTTAAACCCCAAGCGCCCGGGGATTATGGCACTGAAGGAGGCTAGCGGCATCAAGGAAGCGGTAGATTCTTATGATCTCGGCTTCAAACTCGGCCCCAGGGTGAACGCCTCGGGAAGATTAAACAGCGCCAGAGCCGCCGTTGAGCTTTTGATCGCTTCGGATTTGGAACGGGCCAGGGAGCTGGCCAAAAAACTCAACCAGGAAAACTCAAAGAGGCAGGATATCGAAGAGGAGATTTTTATCGATGCTGTTTCACAAATCGAGTCTAATCCCAGCCTTCTCAATTCTAACTCCCTGGTTCTGTCGTCTCCAAATTGGCACCCCGGAGTAATAGGCATAGTGGCATCGAGAATCGTGGAAAGATACCAAAGGCCGGCCATTCTCATTGCCGTCGGCGATGATGGAATCGGCAAAGGGTCGGGCAGGAGCGTCGAGGGAATAAATATCTATTCGGCGCTTTCCGAGTGCGGGGAACTATTCCAGAAATTCGGTGGGCATGAGTTGGCCGCAGGTATCTCCATCAAAGAGGAAAACATCGATAAGTTAAGGGCCCTGTTTGAAAAAGCGGTTCAAAAATCAGACGGTGACTTTGTATCGAAGCTCAAGATCGATTGTCTGGTGAATCTAGCCGATATCAACGATTCGGTGGTCTCCGAGCTCGGTCTACTCGCCCCTTTTGGGATTGGAAATCATGAGCCGCTCCTTTTGGCACAATCGGTCGACGTAGTTTCCCAACGAAACTATAAAGATAAACACCTGGGCCTTAAGCTAAGACAGAATGGGAGATTTTTTGATGCCATCTGGTTTAACCTCAAAGAGCCGGTTACCCTTCCCCATAAGGTTGACGTTGTTTTCACTCCGGAGTTCAACACCTGGAATGGAAAAAAAGAGGTTAGGCTCCGCATAATGGATGTGGATTGGTAATAGGGAATGGCGAAAGCGGGAAAGGCTGTGCTGTCTACATGAACCGACTAAGTGCTGTTTATCAGAGTGGTTGGCTTTAGCCATAAGAAAACAAATCCATTTGCAGCTCCATTCAAACCGTGTTAGCTTTAAACTCCTCAAAATAAAAAGCGGAGTCGAGAAGATATATGTACCCGGTGCTTTTTAGAATAGGAGACGTGGTAATCTCCTCCTACTCCGTCATGGTACTCCTTGCCTTCCTGGTTGGTTACTGGTTAGGTGAGATAGAACTCAAGCGGAGGGGACTAAACGGGAACCTGGCTGATTTGCTACTCCTCGCCTGTGTATTAGGAGGAATAGGCGGGGGAAAGGTCCTTTTCCTCCTACAGAATGTAACTTTATCCGAACTGGTAGCTGACCCCGTCCAGTATCTCTCCTCAGGACTCACCTTCTATGGAGGGTTGATCGGGGCCCTCTTGCTGATCGGGCTCGTTGTATGGAAAAAAAAAGTAAGCTACTGGGCAGTCACGGACTCCCTGGCCCCCGGGCTCATATTGGCATACGCTGTCGGCAGGGTCGGCTGCTTTCTGGTGGGCGACGATTACGGAACCCCGTCAGACCTGCCCTGGGCTATGGCTTTTCCCCATGGTGCGCCCCCAACCATGGAAAGGGTTCATCCCACCCAGGTATATGACACCCTCCTAATGATTGGTTTATTCCTCTTTATCTGGAAGATTCGTAAGAAAGAGAGACCTAATGGCTGGCTCTCCTCAGTCATGTTTATCTTACTGGGAATTGAAAGATTTCTCATAGAATTCATCCGAAATACCAGTCCCAGCTTTATTCCCGGACTTTCTCAGGCTCAGCTAATTTCAGTTGGAATAATAATTCTAGGGGTTTTGAAGCTCATTCAGCTTAGGGCCGCCGCCAAGGCTAGGAGCTAGAAAGCGAGGGCGATCTTTTATTGCCCCATATAGAACGAATTCAAACCATTCCAGGCAAAGAAAGCATTTTGTAAAGTGGGATAGAGTTGTTAAACTTACTACTCCATAACACCATACCCATTATTTAATACAGGAATTCTTGAATGCGCATTGTAATCATAGGAGCCGGTCAAATCGGGTCCTTTCTGGCAAAAAGTCTCTCTCAGGAACACGACATCGTGGTCATCGAGAAAGAGAGGGACACGGTCGAGCGGATTAAAGAAACACTCGACGTTCTTACCATTCAGGGCGACGGAGACAACCCGGCCGTCTTGAAAGAAGCGGAGATAGAGAAGGCTGATATAGTAATTTGCGTCTCCGGAGATGACCGAACCAATATCCTTTCCGCCCTTTTTTCCCACTCTCACGGGATCCAAAGGGTCATTGCCCGGATTGACGACCCCAGATACCTGGAGTATCCGGCTCTTCTCAAAAGGCCGGAGATACTAATCGTCAATACCGGGTCTATAGTTGCCGAGAAAATTACCGGCCTCATCAGTGCACCTTTCGCCTGGAAGACGGAAACGTTTGCCATGGGCAAGATTCAGATGCTGAAGCTAAAGATAGAAGAATCCGCCCCGATAATCGGAAAGAAGCTAGCCGAGCTGGGCCCGGCTAAATCCTGGATATTCGTGGCAGTATCCAGAAACGGAAAGATTACCATACCCACCGGGGAAACCAGGTTAAAGGCAGGAGACTACGTTTTTGCCTTTGGAGTCCCGTCGGTCCTTCAAAGACTCAAGGAACTTCTTGGAGTGAGAGAGGAAAAAGTAGAATCGGTGGTCATAGTAGGCGGTGGAAAAATCGGTAGTAAAGTGGCGATGAACCTTTGTGAGCATGAGATTTCCGTGAGGTTAATCGAGAATGACCCTAACCAGGCCAGGAGAATCGCCGAAGATCTACCGAGCGTGTTAGTATTCAATGGCGATGCCACAGACAGCGAAACGCTCAAAGAAGCCGGCGTCGCTTCCGCCGATTACTTCATCGCCCTCACCGGTGATGACGAGGATAATGTATTCAGCGCACTCCTGGCCAAGAATCTGGGGGCTAAGAAGGCTACTGTTCTCTACACCAAGCCCGAGTACATAGAGGTAATCGAGGCGATCGGCGTGGACAGGGCGGTGAGCGTGAGGCTTGCCACCGCTAACGAAATTTTGAGCCATCTAAGAATCGGGGGGGTTACTCACGTAGCTCTAGTCGAAGAAGGAAAAGCAGAAGTGCTGGAATTTGAAGTAACCAAGAATACAAAAATCCTCGACTGTCCGCTTCAAAAAGCAGGATTTCCACATGGGGCCATAGTCGGAATTGTCTCTCGTGGGAGCGAAGTAATCATACCCCGGGGAGACTACAAACCGCTTCTAGGGGACAGGCTAATTGTTTTCTCTCTTCCCGAGGCAGTAAAAAACGTAGAGAAGATTCTCGGCTAGTGAACATAAAACTTTCCCTCAATCCCATAGGCCACTTTCTAAAATTTTTGGGACTGCTTATGCTGGTCCCGGCGGTTTGTTCCCTCATCTACGGGGAGGACGACCTAGAGACCTTTCTGATTTCTGCCATTATAACCTCCGTATTTGGACTGACCTTGGAGATTCTGACTAAAACATCCGAGGATTTCGAGGAACTGGAGAGAAGGGAGGCCTTTCTCATCGCCAGCCTGTGCTGGTTGTCCGCCAGCATTTTTGGGGCTATTCCTTATGTTGTCTACGGCGTTTTCGAAAATCCGGTTGACGCCTTTTTTGAATCGGTATCCGGATTCACTACCACCGGAGCTAGTGTCATGAGGGACATCGAATTATTCCCGCACGGAATCTTGTTCTGGCGAAACCTCACCCAATGGCTTGGCGGAATGGGCATCATAATCCTGGGAATCGCCATTCTTCCCCGGTTAGCGGTGGGCGGGATGCAGCTTATGTCCCTGGAGGTTCCCGGTCCTACTACCGAAAAGCTGACGCCGCGGATTACGGAGACGGCAAAAAAACTGTGGGTTGTGTATCTGCTGTTTTCGGCCATCCAGGCTTTGTTGCTTTTCTTGGCCGGGATGTCGGTCTACGATTCCATCGTCCACACCTTCTCCACCATGTCTACGGGCGGATACTCGACTAAGAACCTGAGCATCGGTGCCTTTGGAAACCCCTACATCGAGATTGTGGTCATTTTTTTTATGTTTATCGCCGGGATGAATTTCGTCCTTCATTACGGACTCTTGAGAGGAGACTACAAGAAGCTTATCCGGGACCCCGAATTTGGGTTCTATCTGTTTTTAACCATCGGCGCAATTATCCTCGTGACGTTAGAGCTATGGATGAGAATGAATCCGGACTTTCTCGATGCTCTGAGAGCCGCTTCGTTCCAAGTAGTATCGATAGGAACCACCACCGGCTTTGCCACGGATAATTTTGACCTGTGGCCTTCCTTCTCCAAATGGCTTCTTCTGATACTGATGTTTCTGGGAGGTTGTGCCGGGTCGACCTCCGGTGCTATCAAAAACATACGCATCATGATTCTTTTGAAAAAATGCTACAGAGAAATTCACAAGTTGATTTATCCAAAGGCGGTCCTACCGATAAGGCTAGGGAAAAAAGCAGTCAGCGAAGAAGCGGTATCCAGTGCAACCGGATTCTTTTTGCTTTACTTGGTGGTCTTTCTAATCGGAACCTTGCTTATCATGGCTGAAGGGGCCTCTATAGTTACCGCAATTTCGGCCTGTGCGGCAACCATTGGGAACGTAGGACCAGGGCTGGAGCAAGTAGGCCCCACTCTCAACTACGCCGGCCTAACCTCCTTGTCCAAAATCGTCCTCTCGCTGCTTATGCTTCTGGGAAGGCTTGAACTATTCACCATCCTGGTTCTTTTTGCCCCGGCGTTCTGGAGAAAGTAACGCCAACGTTAAGCCCAATTTCCGAAAGCACAATCTATTTCCGCTAATCCAAGATTATTAAATAAACCTTCCCGCATTAAACCAAAGCATTTGAACGACTGAAAATGGTATAATATCCCCCAATTTATTAGATGCCCGAACAGAAAGACCGGCTTAAAGAACTTAATCCCACACAGCTTGTCGTCCTAACATTCGCCGCCGCATGTGTCATCGGGGGAGTTCTACTCAAACTCCCTATCGCCACCCATGGCGGAATATCCTTCGTCGATGCCCTTTTTACGGCCACGTCTGCAGTGTGTGTTACTGGACTAATTGTGGTAGACACCGGCACTAAATTTACCGATTTTGGGAAGATAGTGATTCTTCTACTGATTCAGGTAGGAGGGCTGGGTATTGCTACCTACGGCGCCGTTTTTACTTCCGTACTCACCGGCAGACTGAGCTTGAAGAATAGAGCAGTGATACGTGACTCCTTCGCCCATTTCGGGGTGACCAACTTCAGAACACTGTTATTCGAGATTGTTCTATTTACATTACTGGTCGAACTTGTAGGAGCGCTCTTTCTTTTCATGTTTATTCCGGAAGGTGGTTTTTTTACCGCTCTTTTCCATTCGGTGGCTGCTTTCTGCAATGCTGGCTTCTCCTTTTACCCGGATAGCTTCATCGGATATAAGAATCATACCGGAGTAAACCTGGTTCTGATCTTCGTCCTAGTGACCGGCGGTATAGGTTTTTTGGTTGTCCGCGACTTGAGACTCTACTTTTTGAAAAAAATTCCGCAAATCTCCCTTCATTCCCGGATCGTACTTTTACTAAGCGTAGTTCTCCTAGTGGGCGGCGGGGTAGCCATCCTGGGGCTTGAATGGAATGGAGCTTTGAAAGAAATGCCGCTAAAAGAGAAAATTCTCATTTCTATTTTTCAATCTGCTACTGCCAGGACGACCGGATTTAACACCATAGACCTCACCCTATTCTCAAGCTCTACGCTTTTCATCATGATTATTTTAATGTTTATCGGTGCATCTCCGGGCTCATGCGGCGGCGGTATAAAAACTTCAACCCTCGCCGTGCTGCTCGCTTTCATCAAAGACCGCTCCTTGGGAAGAGAAGAGGTTTTTCTTTCTAATAGAACAATACCCCGAGACCTTGTATCCAAGGGTATTGCCGTGGTCACGGCAAGTTCACTGGTGATAATTTTCATGTCAGTAGTGCTGACTGCATCAGAAAGTTGGGCAATCTCCTATACTAAAATGCCCGGTATCTATATGGATGCGCTTTTTGAAATCGTATCTGCTTTTGGAACAGTGGGGCTCTCCCTCGGGCTTACCGCAAAGCTCTCAACTTTTGGTAAAATTGTGGTAATCTTCACTATGCTTATCGGAAGGGTGGGACCACTTGCCATCGCCCTGGCAGTCGGAGGAGAAAAGCCAGTTCGTTTTAAATACGCAGAAGAAAGAGTCATGGTTGGATGAAGAGAGCCAGATTTCTAGTTTGCGGGCTGGGCAATTTCGGGTCTTATTTGGCAAGAAGACTTTTTGAAAAAGGCCAGGAAGTTATTGCCATCGACATCGATGAAAAAAGGGTTGCTGAGGCCAAGGATTATGTTTCCGAAGCGGTAGTAGCAGATGTTTCTGAAAGAGAGGCACTGGACCAAATCGGCCTGGGGTCGATTGATGCAGCGGTAATAAGCCTGGGAGAAAGCAGGATAGATGCAAGCGTGCTGGCTACCTTACATATACGCGACATCGGAATAACAAGAATAATCGTCAAAGCAATTTCTCAGGACCACGCTAGAATAGTCGAAAAAATTGGGGCAACAGAAGTTATATTCCCAGAAAGGGAAGCAGCCCTGAGACTGGCAGACAAATTGAGTACCCCACATGTTTTTGAACAGATAAACCTCCACGAGGGCTACGCCTTAGTGGAAATGAAAGCCCCAAAGGAACTATGTGATAAGACCCTCCAAGAAGCCCACATAAGGTCAAAGTATGGCATAACCGTGGTCTGGATAAACAGAAAAACCGCGGAAGGAAAAGAGGTTTCCATAGTCCCGCGTCCGGAGGATAAAATCATGGCCGGTGATGTACTCTTCGTACTCGGAGAGGAGAAAGCAATCGAAGGATTCAAGAAACTCAGGATATGAAGATAATTTTCAACCCCGAAGAACCGCTTGAATTTCCTACATCCGTAACCATCGGAATCTTCGATGGGGTTCACGTAGGACATAAGAAAATCATCGGGCTCCTGAAAAATGAGGCCCGGGAAAAGGGTCTTCATTCCTGTGTTGTCACTTTTCACCCTCATCCCCAGAAGGTGCTCCGCGGAACAGCCATGCCGCTCATAGTCCCCCTGAGAGAAAGACTGAAACTCCTGGAGAAAGAAGGAGTAGACATAACCGTATGCTTTAATTTCACCAAAGAGTTTGCCCAAATATCCGCCAAGGATTTTGTGAGAGACACCCTAGTAAGAAAGTTGCGTGTTAGGACTATATTCGTGGGTCCGGACTTTTTTTTCGGCAGGAAAAGAGAAGGCAACATCGATTTGCTGGAATCGCTGGGCAGGACCCATGGCTTCGAGACCAAAATAGTGGAACCCGTTTCCCTGGACAACGAACCGGTCAGCAGCACCGTTATTAGGGATTTGATCGAAAACGGAAAGGTGGAAAAAGCGGGAAGATTCCTTGGCAGAAATTTCTTTATCGAGGGCAGAATAAAAGAGGGAGAAAAGAGGGGAAGGGTGCTCGGCTTCCCCACCGCCAACCTAGATACCGACTGGGAGCTTCTTCCTAAAAGAGGAGTTTACGTTACCTGGGCGTACATTGACGAGAAAATCTTCAAGAGCATAACCAACGTCGGTATCCGCCCCACCTTCGATGCTAACCAGCTACTCATAGAAACTCACCTACTTGATTTCAGTGGCGACGTTTACGGAAAAACCATGAGACTGGAGTTCTTAGAAAGATTGAGAGACGAAAGACGGTTCGAAAGCGTCGATGCTCTGGTTGCAGAGATTAGAAAGGACGTGGAGAAGGCGAAAGAGATTTTTGATAAAAAGAGCACGGTCGGTCTATAGCCCGCTGAGGTTTGGAATTAGGCCGCCTTGCGGGCTGATACGAAAGGCAGCGAATCTTTTAGCCCTGCTTCAGATACTGTAAACTTAGACTTTTCTCGAATGTTAGTGGTATACTTCGAGGCTAAGGGGGACGATATTTGAGCATAAAAGCAACTACCAAGGTCTATGGTATCTTTGGTCATCCGGTAAACCATAGCCTTTCCCCGATAATGCACAACTGTGCTTTCCAGGCGCTTGATCTAGACTGCGTATACGTTGCTTTCGATATACAGCCTAAGGACCTTGAGTCTGCCGCTCGCGCAATCAAGTCCCTGGGAATCGCCGGGGTGAACATCACCATTCCCCACAAGGAAAGCATGACCTTTTTCCTAGATCAAATCTCTCCCGAGGTGGCACTTACCGGCGCCGTCAATACAGTGAAGAACGATAACGGAAAGCTGAAAGGGTATAACACAGATGTGGGAGGATTTCTTAGGGCGATAAAGGAGGATCTAGGGCTTCATCCAAAGGGTTTGAGTGTGACTGTATTGGGAGCCGGGGGAGCGGGGCGAGCTGTGCTTTCGGCGCTATGCATGAATGACGCATCCCATGTTTACCTGATAAACCGGACCTTCGACAAAGCAAAAAAACTGGTATCCGAGTTCAAAAAGCACTTCAAAGACACGATGATCGAGGCTATTTCCCCCGAGGATAAGCAGATGGTCGAAAGCTGTCTGGGTAGCACTAACCTCCTGGTTAACGCCACTTCTGCCGGAATGGAGGGTAGCAGTCTATTCGATATACCCCTCGAGTTCCTGCCCAAAGACTCGAAGGTATATGACTTAGTTTATAAGCCTCGCCAGACCGAGCTTATCAAAAGAGCAAAGGAGCTTGGTCACAAGGTCTCCGGAGGACTCAGTATGCTTTTATATCAAGGAGTAGAAAGCTTCAAGATATGGACGGGAATAGACGCCCCGGTAGAGGCTATGAGAAAAGCCATCCAATAACTTTGTCGTAAGGACCTACAGGGCCTGGTCTATTTTAATTATCTTAATATTAGCCTTCCTATTTCCACCAAATGGAGATTCCAGACGTGTCCGGAATAATTTTTAGCTTCAGCCTCGCCCAAAAACCATGTTTTCCAGGATCCTATATAATTTCAAGGTCGAATCAAAACCAGTTGAAATGTTTTTCATCATGATTAGAATGTACGGTATAGTGAATTCTCCATAAGGAGGACGCACAATGGCCAGGGATGATTTCGACTATGATAACCCCAGCAACTACAAAGGTTTTGACCTTTCCGATGTCGACGAGAAGGACCTCCCCGATGTGATGGAGAAAATAGATGTGATCCACGAAAACATGAAAACCATAAGGGAGCTGTGCAAAAAGCTAATTTCCATATATGAACCCATAGAGCAGAACGTAGAGGAGCTGAAAAAGGTAGAACCGGACGTACATCAGAAAATAATGGAAGAGGCTATAAGACTCTACGGAGATGAAAAGGGAAAACAGTTCGTCGAGCTAGTGCTGGGAAAGCTGGACCAGGAACCTATGAGGACCCAGATAGCCAAGGCAAAGGCTTTTATAATTTCTTATGACCGACAATTCGAGGACGAATACACAGACCCCATAAATCCCTCCGAGTTTCAGGAAAGCGATGTCTTCAAGACAATGCAAAAGCTGACCGGCGGCAAGAATCCCCTTCCCAGCCTCTCATCAACCGGATAAATAAATTGTAGAGGCGACTCGCCGAGTTGCCCCTACCTCGTATCAAGAACCTCGGGGTTAACCAGATTTCGAGGGGCTTCACCACTCAGCGCTTGAACCACATTTTCTACAGCCATGCTGGCCATCCTTTCCCTTGTTTCAAGGGAAGCACTCCCCAGATGAGGAAGAAGGACCACATTTCGCAGTTTCAAAAGTTTCTCTTCCACAGCCGGCTCTCTCTCGTAGACATCGAGTCCTGCCCCCCAGATGATTCTCTCCTCAAGGGCCAATGCCAGCTCCTTTTCCTTCACGATCTGACCCCGCCCTACATTCACCAGTACGGCAGTTCTTTTCATTTGTCTAAATTCATCGAGCCCAAAACGACCTCTGCTACCTTCGTTCAGGGGTGCAGCAATGGCCACAAAATCGGACTCTCTCAAAAGAGTAGGAAAATCAACGTAAATAGCTCCGCTTTCTTTTTCCGATTCTTCGTTTCTCTTCCTATTGTGGTAAATAACTCGCATGTCAAAACCCTTAGCCCTCCTGGCTATAGCCGTGCCGATACGTCCCATGCCGTAGATGCCCAGGGTTTTTCCATGAACATCAACGCCCAAAAAAAGGGTTGGCCTCCAGCCTACAAACCGACCTTCCCGCACAAACGAATCTCCGGATATAATTCTTCGGGCAACGGAGAAAATCAACGCCCAAGCCAAGTCTGCAGTAGTTTCGGTGAGAACCCCAGGCGTATTTGTCACCAAGATCCCTCTTTTGGTAGCATGGTCTACGTCTATGTTCTCGTATCCAACACCGCAATTGGAAATAACTAAGAGACTTGGACATGAGTCGATAACGGTGCTATCAATTCTATCTGTAACCATAGCCACCAAGGCGTGAGCATCCCTTGCGCCCCGGAGTATCTCCTCCTCAGTCGGCGAGCGTTCCTCCGAAAATACCTCCACTTTGTAATCTCTCTTCAAATCCTCCACTGATTTTCCGGGAAGATTGGCCGTTATATAAACCTTTTTCATTTGAAAACATTTAACCACAAAACCTGTGTCGAGCTTTGTCCAGACAACACTAAGACACGAAGTTGAAATATAGAATAGAGAAGTTAGGAGTCAGAAAAAAAACCATTTTAACTCCTGTATTCTGATTCCTGAACTTTTTCTTGAAACCACTTTTTTACGATGCATATTCTTCCTTTGTGCCGCGGTGCCTTAGTGGTTGAAAATTCTTTTATTTCTCAAACGGGTCGGGGATTTCCGGGTGCCAGAGCTTGAAGTGATTTTTGTGGTTCTCCGTATAAGCGCCCTCCGGGTAAAACTGGTCATAAAAATCAAGGTCGAGATGATGGGCCTGAACCATGAACCGCAAGAACATCGGGTCTGAGAAAGCGGGGAATCTACCGTAGGTGTCATACACGTAGTTGCAGATATCCTTCACGATTTGGATTTCCTCTTTGCTTGGCCTTTCGATCTCCTGCATCACCCCTTCCGGATTTTTGTAGGGCATTTTATGCGATGCCCAGTTGCTCCATTTTAAATCGTTAAGCGCTTCCACCGCCTCACCCATATCTTTGTAGTAGGGAGGGCAAAACGCTTCAAATAGACCGTCTTTACCCACCGCCACCGGATTAGGGTTTCCGGTTTCACCCTTAATCTTCGGGGTTATAAACCTAAAGCCCAGTCCCCTAAAAAAGGGCGTCCCACCAAGCATGAACATGCTGGCAAATCCGCTGAAAAGCCAACCGCCTAGGCCAAGAGCCTGTAGTGCCAGCACCATGTTCTGGCCCATGAAGGCCTGCTCAGCGATATAGCCATTGGCAAATCTCAATTCCGCCTCGATGAGCGGCATCCTCTTCCCTTCGTCTATTAATCCCTTTTTGAGCCATCCGGCAGTTCCGGGCGGCCTCATTCCGTGGAGTTCGTCGACAAAGTTAAACCGGTGGTCCGGTCTCATGTAGAAAAAGTAGAGGTTTATGATGCAAGCGGAGAGGTCTGTCACCGGCATGAACACGGTCGTGCCCGGTTTATTGACATTCCATAGATTATGTGCGGCGATACCAGGCGGACGGTTGGGCAGATGTGCGCGCTTATCTTCGAGGGTTATCCTCGATTCCTTGAATAGCTCCAGTATTCTTTCTACCCTTTCTTCTCGACTCAACCCTTCCAGGCCTTTAAAGTCGTCTGGTTTTTTGTCGTGCATTTTAATCATGTACGTGCCGTTATCGTTCGTGTAGAATAGCTCCGTCCTATGAACGTCGCCGAGTGCCGGTATGGTTTTACTGGTAAATTGCATCTCCAGGTCGAGCCCCACGTGTGGCGGAAAGTCGGAAAGGTTTATGCTCTTTATTCCCAGCCCAGTCCAGACCAGCAGTGCCTCTTCAAGCTCGGTAAGCGGGACGGAATTATGCTTGGATTGATACTTGAGAGGCCCTTTGTCAATCTCCATCCCCAGCCCGAATCTCCTCGACCTCCGCTGGAATACCGCATCTATAAACCGGTAGTCAATAAACATCTCCAGTCCTTTCGGATACTTGCTCATCTCTTTTCCTCTTTTGGGATTGAATTGTGAATCTTTAGTTTAGCTAATGTGTGGAGGGTTATCAAAGAGCAAGATTGTGGAATCGGGGTCATAGTTGTAGAAGTCTTTTGTATACTTTTGGTAAAACGGGCTTACAATATTTCCTTACCTAAGTCTTTCATCTTCGGAGATAAGATTGAGTATTGGCTGAGTTGTCAATCTGATTTCTAAAAGTGTTCAGCATGGTTATAACTTCGCTATGCAGTTCTAAGTAATCCCTAAGATCTATCGTAAGGTATTTACCATGAGCTATATTATTTCTTAAGCCAAGCAATCTCTCGTCGATGATTTTTTCCTTAGTAGCATAGGGCGAATAGTCAAGACCTAGCATAGAAACAATCTCCCGGAAAACCTTGTCAAGAAATAATTTAGAACAATACGCCTCTTCCCAGGACTGAAAAGCCCGTAGGACTAACCAAACCCCTACTATAAACAAAGTAATAACGAAAAGCTTTCTCATATTCTGTTTTTGTTGGGGAATACAAATAACCCAAGATATCATTTAAGTTCTAAAAATGACTTGCCGAATGAGTTGAACAAAGAGACAAGCAATCATCTATCCCGGTGAAGATGGCTATTGGGTAGCGGAGTGTCCTAGCCTTCCTGGATGTGTAAGCCAAGGGAAAAGCAAAGAAGAAGTTATCGCCAATATCAAAGAAGCGATTCAGGGATATATTTCGGCGCTTGAAGAAGACGGTTTACCTATTCCGGAAGAACATTTTGAAGCTCTAATAGTAGCAGTATGAGCAAGCCACTCAAGATTTCGGGCATAGGAGGTTGAAATATTAGATTTAGTTGAATCATACCTTTAAAACCTCCAGATCAAACTCTCTAGCAATCAGATCGAAATCCTTATCGTTGTGTAGAATTGGTATTTTATTTTCAATACAAACCGCCGCTATCATGCAGTCAATGGAATTTCTAATTGTGATACCCTTTGATCGAAGTGACCTATATATGCCAGCGGCAAGAAGAAACGTACCATGTTCCATGGGTAGATATATTAGGTTTGAAAGTACCGATTCTGTCTTTAGATATTCTTTCTCGTCTCTGATTCCCTGTAGTACCTCGGTAAGAATAACACCGCATAAACATATATCTTCTCTATTTACTATCAATGACTCAAAAGAAGACACCTGAGGTGTATTACGGCCTGCGAATAGGTCAATCCATACTGTAGTATCTACAAGAGTCATTAGGATATTCGGCCTTTACGCATAGCCTTGATATCACCTTGCCATGTAACCTTTCCTTTTAATTCCAGAATGTCTTTCTGGGATTCTCGACGGATTAGTTCACGCAAGGCGTAATCAACCAACTCTCTGCGTGTCTTGAGTCCGGTAGCCTTGAGCGCTTTTTTTACCAATGACTCATCGATGACAATATTTGTGCGTTTCATTCGGTATCTCCAGTATCGAAATATCATACACAAAATAACCGTCGGAAATGTGTATGTCAATATAATTCAAGCTTTCCCCTAAAGCGTCAGCATGTTGAATGAAATAGCCCACCTACTCTCTTCTTTTCCCTTAGCTCGTTGTAGAGCCTAACTGCTTCTTCGGTTTGCAATACATGTGTGGTGATACCTCTTTGCTTGAGCATCTCCAGGGTCTCCGGACAAACTTGGAGTTGCTCGTACACACCTTTTGAAAGTATCACTTCAGTAGCGCCGTGCTCCAGCAATTCTTCTACATCGGCGGGTTGGATGCCCGGCACATGACGGGTACCGGTTTCGTTCCAATCCCATTCCCTGGAGCCTCCGGGAAAGAGTTTGGCATCTTTGAATGGCTTCTCGTTACCTTCTACCTCTATTCTACCCCAGGATATTCTCTTTATTCTTGGAGAAATAACCATGGTGTTTTTAATTTTCGACCGTAAATAACATATTTAATATTGTAACCAGAACTGTATAAAAAATGAAAAACTTTCTGCAAGCTGCAGATGTATTGATATCGAGTAAATACTACTTCAAGCATTCTCATCTATAAATGGTTCTGATTGATTATCTCCCAGTCAAACCAGGAGACCAAGTCGGGGCTCCTCCCCCCATGTCATCCCCGTCCCCCCGGTTAAACCAGGGGACCAATCGGTGATTCACTCACCCGTCATTCCCGAATGTTCCCCGCTAAAGCTTGTATCCGAAAGTATTAATCGGATAACGTGCAGGGACAAGCTTAATCGGGACCCATTTTTTGAAAAACTGGATTCCCGCTTGCGCGGGAATGACAGATTGGGGGATTCCTATTTAAACTCGTACCGGAAAGTATTAATCGGGTAACATGTGGTAATGACAAGGGTAGTGGCTTCACGGGTTTGTAACGATGACAGGTGAGAAGCACATACTAAGAATGTCAAATTAGGATTCTGACACCTGGACTTCAACTGCATTTATCTCGACTTCCACACTGTTCAGCCCTACTCTGCCACCTGTCATTTCGACTGAAAGGAGAAATCTTAAAACACAAAAGATTCCTCACATTCGTTCGGAATGACATCGATATGAACATTCGAAATGACAATTTGACAGATAGCTGCACGGGTAGAGGTAGTGAACAAAAAGTAGAAGTGGTAAAGGGATTAACATGTGCCGGATAAAAATGGACATATCATTCTTCAGCAGATTGGTTTTTTAATGCTATTTTGAAGATACGAGAA
>DATMAT010000030.1 GCA_035559815.1 Thermodesulfobacteriota bacterium | reverse complement strand
GCCAACTGATGTATCTGCTCATCGCTCATCCTATCCATCTTGGCCATTACTTCTTCTTTGCTAAGCCCATGGCTCTTAAGCCTCTCCGCCACTATCTTATTCTCCAGCATCCGCCGGACCTTCTCCTCATCCATCCCCCTGAACGCAGCCTTACCACCTGACAGAATCATCTGTGAGCTGACCATGGCCCCTTCTACGCTCTTGGAAATGAGAGAAACCGGGGTGAAGCTGGCCAAAACGATAACTATTATCGATAATCTATAAAGTCTATTTCTCACTAGCTTCATGATTTATCCCCCCTTGGATTAAGGTTTTTTACGAGGAAGAAAAAGGCCCTTTGCCTTTTTCTTGGTTAATTGATTGGGGAATTTATTCATAGTATAAAAAGACAAAAAAGTCAAGGGAAATCTCTACAAAACATAACATTCCTAGGAAAATCGCACATCCTTAACCTAGAAAAAACTCGGCTCTACCTCGCCTCATCCGGAATAAGCGCAACGATGCGCAACGGGCCGCCGCTCCCCCCTTTAATTTTCATGGGCAGCGCAAAAACTATGGCGCCTTTAGCCGGCAACTTTTCCAGGTTGGCTACATTCTCGAACGCCGGAATGTTTTTATCGAAGAGGACCCGATGACTCTCGAACAGCTCCGATTGGCCGTAATCAATGCTGGGGGTGTCGAGCCCCACAGCACTGATCTTGCGGTTTTCGACCAGCCACTTAGCCGCTTCCGGATGAAGACCAGGAAAATGCAAGTCCTTCACCGCATCAGGGCCGCGTTTGTCCGTTCCCATGTATTTGACCCTATCCGGCCAGTAACGGCCGTAGCCGGTGTGCAGGAGAACAATGGCATTATCCGGGATGTTGCCATGTTCTGACTCCCAGGCCGTAAAATCTTCGTTGCTTATTTGGTAGTCTCGGTTCTCCAACGCCTTTGAGGAGACGTCAATGACCACCGCCGGGCCCATCAGTTTTTCCAAGGGAATCTGGTCCACGGTGTTTCGCCCTTCGGCAAAATGGACCGGGGCATCGATGTGCGTCCCGCCGTGTTCGGCGGTAGAGAATTGATAGGCGGAGTAAAAGAATCCCTTATCGGTAACCCCGCTAAACACCGTTTCCAATCGGAAAGGCTCGGAAGTAGGCCAATATACCGTTTCGGAAGAAAAGTCGTGGGTGAGGTCTATTAAGCGCCCGGAGGGAAAAGAACCTGATTTGGTGCAACCGATACCAAACAATAAGACCAAAATTAAAAGAATGTTTATTATACTTCCCATCTTTTAAACCCTCCTTATGAGAAAACAAGTAAACGTACCAGGTGGATGTTCTATTACTTCTCAGCCATTATATAACCGATTGGAAATTGGAGTCAATGAAGATTCTCTTGTTGGGACATTTCACCTCAGCGATTTTAATACAAAAACCGGAGCACAAAAATAGCTAACTTTAAGCCACTCAAGGTATAATTAACCGGGCTATAACTTGTAATTGATTAAGAGTTGCTTTTAGATTTACTCTCACAACCGAGAAAAACTCTCTCGAAAAAACCAGTATAATAAAAAGCCAACTCTTACCCACGTAACAAAAATGATCCAGCTAGTCAACATCTCCCTTAGCTTCGGCGCACAGGTGATCTTTAAAGACCTCTCTTGGCACATCAAGGAGGGAAGGAAAATCGGCCTGGTCGGCCCTAACGGCGTGGGCAAGACGACGCTCATGGATGTTATTGCCGGCATACGGCAGCCCGACTCCGGGTCTATTTCCATGTCCTCCTCTATGACAATTGGTTATCTTCCCCAGGAAATACAGGAGGAAAGATCCGAGCGCACCGTGCTTGACGAAGCCATGACCGCATTCAAGGAGATATACGAACTGGAAAAGGAAGCGGAAAGCATAACCGAGACGCTGAAAGCAGTCTCGGATTTTGAGAGCCAGGAATATAAGAGATTAATTTCCCGCCTGGATATAATCCATACGGAACTTACAGCGAGAGACGCTCACAAGACTCAGTATCAAGCCGAGAAACTACTCATGGGACTGGGGTTTGAAACCGACGAGTTAGCAAAACTTATAGACACCTTTTCCGGCGGCTGGCGTATGCGCGTAGCACTGGCCAAGCTCCTGCTCCGGAATCCCGACCTACTTCTCCTGGACGAGCCTACGAACCATCTGGATATCGAAAGCATCGACTGGCTGGAAAACTATTTGAAAACATTTCCGGGCACGGTAGTGCTGGTATCCCACGACCGTTACTTTCTGGACAGGATGGTCGACCATATCGTCGAACTGACGCTGGGACAGGTTATCGAATACACCGGCAACTACACATCATATCTTCAGCAGAGGGAATCACGGCGGGCTCTGCATGAATCCGCATACGAAAACCAGCAAAGACAAATCCGCCAGATTGAGCGCTTTATCGAACGCTTTCGTTACAAGGCAACCAAGGCCAGACAGGTGCAAAGCCGGATAAAGATGCTAGAGAAGATGGAACGTATTCCTCCTCCACCCGTGGAAGACCCATCTATACATTTTCGGTTCCCAGAGCCGGAGAAGTCCGGAAGGACAGTGATAGAGCTTTCCACTTTCTCTAAAACATACAACCACAAAAGTGGCAATGGCAAAGTGGTGTTTAAAGATACAGGACCCCTGGTAATAGAACGAGGGGACAAGATAGCCCTTGTCGGTAAAAACGGAGCTGGAAAAAGCACGCTGGCCAGGATTCTTCTGGGCATAGAGCCGTTCGAGGGAACGCGTAAGATAGGGTACAAGACTGAAATTACCTATTTCGCCCAGCATCAAGCCGAATCCCTGAACCCGTCAAATACAATCATAGGTGAACTGGAAGAGCACAGCAACGGGAAGAATGAAACCATGCTCAGGTCACTCCTCGGGGCTTTTCTTTTCACCGGCGATGATGTTTTCAAACGCATAGGAGTACTGTCCGGAGGAGAGAAAAGCCGTGTAGCATTAGCAAAAACGCTCATCTCTCCCACAAACTTCATGATATTGGATGAGCCCACCAATCATCTCGACATCCAATCCAGGAAAATACTGATAGAGGCATTGAGCCAGTACACCGGTACTTTTGTCGTTGTAAGCCACGACCGGCATTTTCTGGACAGGATTGCCAACAAGGTATGGTACGTCGGGCACGGCCAGGTTCACGCGTTTCTCGGAAACTATTCCGGTTACCAATACCATTTGAACAAGGAAATGCAAGATTTCTCCACCGATAACAACGGTGGTCAAAAGGCCGAGATAAATAACGAAAATCTTGGTATCGAGGCCGTAAAAACCCGGGACAGATTGAAAGAGAATAAACGCTCGGAGGCTGAAGAACGAAACAAGATGTACCGAGAAGTCCTGGAACGGGGTATCGAGAACTTAAAAGATTGGAAACTGCTATCTCCCAAACAGATTCGAAAAGGACTGGCCGAACTGGAGGAGAGAATACAGAAGATGGAGGAAAGAAAATCAGAGATCGAGAGCCTCCTCCAGAACCCCCGATTCTACGAAGACAAAGAACTTTCCCATGAAATAGCAAACGAGTACTGTCAACTGGAAAACACACTAAACAAGCTGTACGATGAGTGGGAGTCCATCAACATATACTTAGAAGTCGAAGAGACATGAGTTGCCTTCCAGAAACTTTTTATAAACGATCACCCTCTCTCACCCCTCATCAGCGCGTGAATGTCTATCTCCTTACCGTCTTCGGTAATAACATTGGTTTGGTTATTCATGGTCACTACATGAAGTTCCGCCTCCCGGCCATCATCAAACCGTACCCTATACGCCTTACCCACCATCTTGTTAACGCTTCCAAGGATAGTGCCCCTCAGGCCGGGTTCGAATTGACTATCGCCAAGCTTAATCATAAGCTTGACCACAAATCTCGTGCCCGTCGTATACATTAATCGCTACCTCCAGCAAACAATATATCATCCTATCCGGAAATTAGTAAACCGGCGATTTTTCATCAGATGAACTAAGATATTTTACCTGTGGCTAAATGTTAAACGGATGTTTATCGGTCCGGTCTTATGCTCTACAATCGCGCCAGTGCCCCGCTTGTCAAGTTAGGGTCAGCTCATAGGGACCATGGATTACAAAAACTACTAACTCTAAAATCACCCTAAAGTACTATTGTGTTTTTCAAGCTACTTATATATCTAAATAATGTAGTTGAAACAAGGGTTTCGGCAATCTCTTCCGGTCTCTTGAATATTTGTTTTATAAAGCCCGGATAAAAAGCGTGCAGGTTTAGAGTAATGCTTAATAACAAAAAATGGTGGTTGGTTTTTCTGGTACAAATTAGCGATTGACATTCTTTGTCATAATTTTGTCAGCAATTGTATGATGGTGACAATATTTGTCACAACTAGTCCGGCACTACGAGATGAAATTATCGATTATATAAGAATCACAGTAGGTTAAGAGCAATTCCATGCCGTTGGCATAAACATTGCAGTCAATTTAAATATCTATTTATATTAGGTGTAAGAGGACGGTATGGAAGACAATAGCAAATTAAAAACAAATCGTAAGAATGAAATGTTTGTCTTTGACCAGATAACAGGGGAGTTAGAGATACTTGAGATCGAGTTCGACTACCCGGGATGGGAAAAGCTAAAAGAGGCAAAGGACGGATTAAAAGGCATAGAAAAAGAGGTAGGTGTAGGGACTTTGCAATCAGATGCTACTGTGAAAACAGGAGATGAGAAAGTAAGCATAGTTGTCTTCCCAGCAGCAAATGAATGAGACAGATTTAGCGACTTAATAGATGGCCGAGACGAGAATCAAAAAGTTCATTATGAAACTTGAGCAAGATTACACCCGGAAGGTGGACAATCAAAAAGAGGATGGAGGAAAATAAGGTAACAGGGGAATCGATTTTTTAATTCATCCGTGAGCAATTTTCATAAATTCCCCATCCTCCAAAGGGTAAGCCGGTAACAACGTCAAGCTGGCTTACCCTTTTTTATTTACCGCCTGTGCTCTGACTTACCATATAACAAATTCATTAGCGATCGTCAGAAACAAAAACTCAGGCTATCGGCTTAGGATATATCGGGCTGGTTTCAGCCAACCCCTCTGGATAAACGATTAGTTTATTCCCAGCCTGCCATTGAACCACTAGCACTTCATGACCTACCTGTTTGCCGGAGGCCGAGTCAACCTTGAAATGCCCGTAGAATGTATCAAAGTCCGCTTTACCTGT
This sequence comes from Thermodesulfobacteriota bacterium, assembly GCA_035559815.1. NCBI lineage: Bacteria > Pseudomonadati > Thermodesulfobacteriota > Thermodesulfobacteriota bacterium. Next base: position 13,838 of record DATMAT010000030.1, on the reverse strand, counting down.
CCAATCCCTTAACACCGAGTCCTCTAGAGTCCCCGTTTCCTCGACGGACCTTTGAATGATTAGGCCGATGTTATAGCTTTGGGCGGCGGTATAGTCGGGATATTTTCCATATCTGGCTTTGAATGTAGCCGAGAACTGATCAGGGGTTGGGCCGAATTCCGGTTTTACCCTGATTCCCTGCTCCCACTGACTAGGCGCCAGGAATCCCTCAGATTGCTCTCCCAGCGCTTTATGGAACTCCTTTATACTGGCGGCTATAAGCCCGATCGCGTTGGCGTGAACCCTCTTTTCCAAGATTTGCCTTGCCAGAAGTAGGTCATCCTCCATTCTTCCCGCGCCGAGAATCAAATCGGGGTTATATTCTTTAGCCCGACCGAGAAGAGATGAGAAATCCTGAGTGCCCGACCGGTATCTAAATTCGGTTACATCAAAACCATACCCGCCGGAAAAACGCCTGGCTCCATCCGATACCATGCCGGAAAAACCGCTGTCCTCAGCGCGAAAAATAGCTACCTTCCTCGCCTGGCTGTCGATTTTTCTGACCATTTCAATTAGTCCATTAAAGTATTCACTTGCCGGGCTAATTGCGCTTACTACATATTTAAATCCCTTCTCGAAAATCTCGTCCGTCGCTCCGCCGTGGTTCCAGAGTATTTTTTCATATCTCTCTGAAACTGGGGCCGCAGCTAGGGTAAGCCCGCTCGAATAGGGGCCTATCAGGATATCGACTCGATCCCCAGAAATGAGCCTTTCCACAAGCTCGGTGCACTCTTCCGCCGAGCTCCGGTCATCGTAGTGAATGAGTTTGACCGGGATTCTTTTTCCATACTGTTTAACAAAGATACCTCCTGATTTGTTTATTTCCTCGGCCCAGAGTAAAAGCCCCTCAAAGCTCTCCCTCCCTTGGATTTGATATCTTCCGGTCAAAGAAATTGAAATACCTACTTTTATCTTTAGCATTAATAGAATCCTAAATAATTGGCTTGACCGTAAATCTAGACGAGTAGAGTAGTAGGGAACGCATATATGCGTTCCCTACATTAGTTAAAACTAACCTAATCACTTTACCTTAAAAGACTTTAGATTTCGTCGAGCTTTGTGTAGACTCCGGACACGAACAACTTGCTAGAGAACTTCCGCGTTGATTCGATAAACATGCTTGACCAAGATATTTCGGGAAAGAGATGTTTTATTTCCTCATAGGATTCATTTCAGTTTTTCCACGGCTTTCTCTACTCTATCGATGCCTTTCTTTATCTCATCCATCGAGGTAGCATAGGAGATTCTGATATGATTATCCGACCCGAATTCTATCCCGGGAACGACAGCGACTTTCGCTTCCTCCAGGAGGAACTCAGTAAAATCGACGGAATTTTTTATCTCTTTTCCATTATGCTTCTTTCTATAAAATCTCGAAATATTGGGAAACACATAGAAGGCACCCTGGGGATTAAAACACTTGAAACCGGGAATGTCGCTTAGCCTCTTCACTATGTAATTCTTTCTCTTCTCAAATTCCATTGCCATCTTTTTTACTTCTTCTTGTGAGCCTTGAAACGCTTCTACAGCCGCTATCTGAGAAATGGATACCGGGTTTGACGTGGACTGTCCCTGGAGATTATTCATAGCCCCGATTATTTTTTTATCCCCGGCCGCAAATCCGATCCTCCATCCGGTCATGGAATAAGATTTGGAGACACCGTTCACCAGTATGGTGGACTTCTTCACCTCCTCGCCCAACTTGGCTACCGGTGTGTGGGTAAGCCCGTCGTATAGAATCTTTTCGTAAATCTCATCGGAAATTATAATCAATCCCGAATTCATAGCGATATTGACTATATCTTTCAACTCCTCCTCGTTATAAGTAGCCCCGGTGGGGTTAGAAGGATAGTTGAGTATTAACGCCTTGGTCCTGGGAGTGATCAGTTTTTTGAGCTTGTCCGGGTCGATTTTGAACCCGGCTTCCTCCTCGGTCTCGATAATTACCGGAGTGCCCCCGGCAAGGCTTACCTGCTCCGGATATGAGACCCAGTAAGGGGAAGGAATTATGACCTCGTCCCCATCCTCAAAGAGGACCTGGGATAGATTATATAGAGTATGCTTGGCGCCACAGGATACGATTATCTCTGCCTTATCGTACTGAAGCGCGTGGTCTTCCTTTAGACGATAAATAATAGCGTTCTTAAGCTCGTCGATTCCGCCCACAGCGGTGTACTTGGTGAATCCTTCTTTTATGGCCTTGATGGCCCGGTCTTTTATGTTATCCGGGGTATCGAAATCGGGCTCTCCAGCCCCGAATCCGACTACGTCTATGCCCTGAGCCTTGAGGGCCTTGGCCTTGGCAGTAATCGCCAGTGTCGCCGACGGCTTTAGTTTTTCCGCGCGTGCGGCTAGTCTCATCTAGTTAATCCTCCCTATGCTTGAGTAACTTCTCCCTCAACTTTTTCTCCACAATCTCCGGAACCATCTCCTTTGCAGAGCCGCCCAGGGTTATTATCTCCTTAATAAGCGAAGAGCTGATGTGTGAATATACGCTTTCGGTAACCATAAATACCGTCTCCAGCTCCGAATAGAGCAGTTTGTTAGATAACGCCATTTGAAGCTCGTATTCGAAGTCGGACACCGTTCTCATACCGCGAAGCACTATATTTGTTCCTATTTTCTTTGCGTATTCCACTAATAATCCCTCGAAGTAATCTATCTTTACCTCTGAACGGTTTTTGAATATCTCCCGTATGATTTCCACCCTTTCCTCTAGAGTAAAGGTAGTCTTCTTGGAAGTATTATGAGCGACGGCGACTATCACCGTATCAAAGACCTTGACCCCGCGCTCGATTATGTTGATATGGCCGTTCGTGAACGGGTCGAAAGAGCCGGGATAGATTGCGACTCTCTTCATCTGTCACCTCTTCTGAAAAAGCTGAGCTGGGTACCGCCAAAAGGCTTAGTAACCTTATTAAAGTGTCCCGGCAGGTCGTCTATCTTGTAGTTATGTTCGATCACGATTACCCCGTCATCCTCGAGGAGTTCCGATACATCCTCGATAAAATCAGAAACCCCCTTGGTTCCGTAGGAAATGTAGGGCGGGTCGATAAAGACCAGGTCGAATTTTTGTCCGCCCCTTTTAAGCCTCCTTAGCGCCCGTTGGTAGTGGACGCATATCAAATCTGCCCTGTCCATGAAGCCGCAAAGTGTTATATTCTCCTTGAGCACTCTACAAACAGAAGGGTCCTTCTCCACAAATGTCACGTGGGCTACATCCCGACTCAAAGCCTCTAAACCCAAACTTCCGGAACCGGCAAACAGGTCTAGCACCCTCAGTCCTTTTATATCACCGAGTGTGTCGAATATGGTTTTTTTTACCCTTCCGGTGGTGGGCCTAACGCCCTTTCCCCTAGGAACCTTTAATTTTCTACCCTTTGCCTTGCCTGTTAGCACATGCAACATCGGGTTTATACTACCATGCTAACCCATTTTGGCAAAAAGGAATAAGATAGCCACGGAGTTCACTGAGATAAGAGACTTTTTAATCATATTAAGCCGGAATAGTGCCATCCTGGTAAGCCTACGACCATCTTCCGTAAGCTCGCTGTATAATTAGGTCTGAGCTAAAAAGGCCGGGATTTCTTCATATTACCGGCGAATGTGTAGAGGGGGAGCCGATATGGTAGGCAAGGAAGTCGGTTCTTACAGATTATTGGAAAAGATCGGCCAGGGTGGGATGGGCATAGTCTATAAGGGCATACATATAACCCTGGAACAAGAGGTAGCGATCAAGGTGCTTTCCCCTCAATTTTCGGAAGACCCCAACATGAGGAAGAGGTTCATCAAGGAAGCTAGGATCCAAGCCAAATTCTCCCACCCCAACGTAGTCAACCTGCTTAATTATGTGGAGGAGGAGGATGAAGTCTTCCTGATAATGGAATTCGTGAACGGCGAAACCTTGGAGAAGAGGTTAAGAAGAGAAAATGCGCTAGCAATAGAAGAAGCGGTATCAATATCCTCGAGTGTCTTACAGGCTCTAGACTTTATGCACTCAAAGGGGGTGATTCATCGAGATATTAAACCCAGTAACATCATGTTCACCGAAAGCGGCCTGGTTAAAGTCACTGATTTTGGAATAGCCAAAGTAATAGGCGAGAAAGCACTGACTAAAACAGGCCTGGTCGGGACATTTCGTTATATGTCACCTGAACTGATACTGGGAGAGGAAACCAGCGTTGCATCCGATGTCTATTCCTTCGGCATTACCTTTTACGAGATGCTCACCGGAACGGTTCCGTTCAACAGCGACTCAGAGTACAAAATCATGAAAGGCCACCTAGAGGAAAAGCCTTTACCTCCTTGGGAGATAAACAACAAGGTCTCAAGAAAGCTGGGCAAAGTCATCCTGAAGGCCCTGGCTAAAAACCCGGAAGACCGCTATGAGAACGTCAGGGACTTTGCACGAGATATGGAAACGGCGATCAAAAAACCAAAATGGTCGAATATACTGCCACAAAGGCTTGGTATCAGGGTTTGGGAGCTTCATTCGGACAAAAAGAGTTTTTTAGTTCTGGCCATGCTGGCAATCATGCTTATCTCCGTCTTCCCCATACTAAAAAAGGCAGAGGATAGCGAGTCTTTTGAGGCGGGTAAGACCAGTTCGCAATTCGAGTCCTCACTCCCTGATAGCGTGAACCCCGGTATGGGAGTAACACACTATCAATCAACCGATCACCAAATCGAGATAAAGGAAAGGTATCGCGAGGAGGCTCCGGGCAAGGATGCATCATTGAAAACAATCAATAATAAACTAGGCGCCGAAGAAGAACTGCCAGCCGGAGAAACTAAGAAGGCATCATTCCAGAAGGCAGGCTCGCTTGAAAAATCTACCGAAAACAAATATGAAAAAATCGAAATGGCGGAAACCGGAACTTTATTCAAAAACGAGGAAAAACGCTTTTCAAAACCGAATAAGAAAGATAGGTGGAATATTAGAAAGTGAGCATAACAACCTTGACCCAGGTTAACGGTGCTATTGTCCGTCCAAGTCTAATTTTTCCTAATTATTAGTTGTGCTATTTTGCACAGTTTTACAGTGCATTATCACACATCTCATTATATTTATAAATCACTCAAGATTACTCACAAACATAACCGGCAAAGAACACTAAGGAATTAGAATTACCCCAAGGCTGGTACGGATATTGCCAATTTATCATGAAACCCTGTCGCTATATGACCGGTTTAAATATGTAGGCTCAATTATAGGAGGAGAAAAGATGAAAAAATTGCTTCTAATAGCTGTCTTAATAACAGTTCTTGCAATACCGGCTACATCAATGGCCGGAACCGATTTTTTTATAAATTTCGGCATTGGCGCCCCGGCACCTGTCTATGTGGCTCCGAGCCCGGTGTACGTTGCCCCACCACCCGTTGTTGTAGCCCCACGCCCAGTTTTTATCCAACCGGCTCCGATATTTATTGCCCCGTATGGTCATTTCAAATACCACAAGCACCACAAGAAGCATTATAAGCATTATTACAAGTATTACGACGATGATTATGATGATTAAAGGTTCCAAAAGAGAGTAATCTAAACCTCGGTATAGTTATAACCAGGAACCATTTATGAAAAAGCCTCAATTATATAGAGGTAGAAGCCAATACCAACTCCGGGTTAAATGAGGAGGAAAGGATGAAAAGATTTCTCCTAATTCTCTCACTCATAGTCTCATCATTTATTCTATTTCCCATAACTACAAGGGCAGACACAAACCTATTCCTCAATCTAGGAATCGGAGAGGGTATCCCCGCCCCGGTATTCATCGCTCCATCACCCGTTGTATACAGTGCGCCAGCGTTCGCCTCCGTATCACTGGTTTCGAGGATCGGTTCAAACGCGTTCTTAAGCTTCAACGTCGGCCTGCCCGCTCCGGTTTTTGTTGCTCCCGCTCCGGTTGTTCTGGTACCCCCGGTTTATACCTACCCCTCAGTTACAATAGAACCTGCTCCAGTTTTTGTTCATCCAGCGCCTGTTATTATTCACTCTGCCCCAAGGCATATTCATATACACAGCCATCCTCACGGAGGCCCTCCTGGACTCCTTAAAAAGTATCATGGGCACCCTCATGGAGGTCCCCCGGGACACTTCAAGCAACACCATTACGGGCACAAAAGCTTCAAGGTGAAACATAAACACAAATAGGGCTTGCTATTTTTGCAGCAACTGAGATAAAAACAATCACAGGACTAAGCAATGAAATACAAAACTGTAAAATCTATTGCTTACGGCTTAGCGTCAGTGTTCTTATTCTGTCTACTTTCCTTTGGCTGCTCATCCCCCGAGGAGAAGCTGGAAAAGGCTAAAGAGCACTACTCAAAGGGGAGAGAAGCCTACCTGCTTTTCTCGCCAGAGGGTCTACAAGAAGCAATAACTCAATATGAAAAGGCAGTCGAACTGGATAAAAGCTACGCCCCAGCCTATTCCGGGCTTGGAGAAGCCTATTCCTTTTATGGTCTATGGAAAGAGCAAAATGAAAATAAAAAAGAGGTTAACCTCTATGATAAGTCGCTTGAACACAGTCAGAAGGCAATAGAGCTTGCGCCAGATTCGGGTGATTCTCATCGTGCTCTCGCCTCAAGCTATCGTGCATTAGGCAGGTTTGAGGAAGCCAAAAAGGAAGCGGAGAAGGCCGTTGAGCTTAACCCGGACGATGCGGAGGCTTATTACATACTCTGGACCGTTACCGATGCAGACGTAAACAGCAAATACATCAAAAAGGCCCTCGACCTGAACCCGAATTTGAGCGTTGCCTATAATGACTTGGGTTATATCTACTACACTAAAGGCAAATACGATAAAGCTGCCGAGCACCTTATAAAGGCAATCGAGGTAAACCCACATTTATTGCAGGCCTATAATAATCTCGGTCTTACCATGGCAGCACAGAAAAGGTTTGATGAAGCAGAGGAGGAATACAGGAAGGCCATAGAAGTAAACCCGGACTATAGCCTTGCTCGCTACAACCTGGGGGTTGCCCTGGGAAACCAGGGTCGGTATGACGAAGCCATAAGCGAATTTGAGCAGGTAATACAAATGAATCCTGACTTTCCCGAGGCCCATATAACCCTGGCGCTAGCATACGAAAGCAAAGGGGAAAGGGACAAAGCCGTAAAGAACTATCAAAATTTTATCGACCTTCCCGCGGCTGATAATCCAAGATACGAAAAACTGGTGGCGGAGGCTAAGAACAGGATTAAAAACCTAGAACAAAACAACAGGTAGTAATCCTCTTATGTTATAGATTTTTCTGGCCATTTTGGAGAATCCATAACAATGAGTCACCTTAATTTTCTGAAATTCTAACTATTGGCAAAGGAGGGGAGGTATGAACGGATTGATAAAAAGCTTGTCTTTTTCTCTGGCATTAGCATTGACTGTGTCCGCCGGACTTATTAGTTGCGGCGGAGGGGATGGTGACGGTGGCCAGAATGGCGGGGAGACAACCACCATAAACGGCAGGGTAGCCGATGTTATGACGGCAAATGCTCCATCAGAAAAAAAGACATCCATGTTAGCCCTGATCAAAGACTTTTTGAGCCTTTCCAAAAAAGCCAATGCCCAGGCCTCGGCTGTTTCCGGAATCACCGTCGAGCTGATAGTAGATGGAGAAACAGTAGATACCGACATTACCGATGAAGAAGGTAACTTCACCCTGAGCCTAACGTCCAGTGCTACCACAAATATAACCCTGGTCTTTATTACAGATGAATTCAGCGCCTCTACAGAAATCACCTCACCACCGGGATCCATAATAAATATAGTTGTCACCCTAAACCCGGATGAGGTTATAGTCGACGAAATGGAGGTAGAAGGAACGATCAGGTGCGAGACCGGCTTTGTTGACATTAGCGAATTGGGTGCGGATATCGTGGTCGACGGTGGAGGAGTAGATGATTGCATACGAGTCGAAGGTAACTGTGTTCTTAACGTTGAGTCCGGTAGCCTCATACTCACCAATTGCCAGAGATGTATCGATGCTGGTGGCACTGCCGAATTAACTATTATATCGGGATATATATCTTGTGATTCGACCGAGGACGGCATAAGAGCCAGAGGCACATCAGCAACCGTTAGCCTCGCTACTACCGATGATATCAGCGTAACCTCTGGAGCTAACGGAATTAGAGCGGAAGGAAACTCGACTCTTAGTCTAGACGCCGAGGGTAACATCAACATATCAGGCGAAGAAAACGGGATTAGAGCAGAAGGAAACTCAACCACCACCCTGAGCGCAGGTGAGAACATAGACATATCCGGTAATGAAAACGGAATTAGGGCGGAAGGGACATCGACAGTTGATGTAAGCGCTCTGGGGGAATGTACGATCTTCGGGTCCGATAGCCCGATTCGAGAAGACGGCGTTCCGACGGTAGATGTCGGCAACTGTCTTCTTATCGGGCCGTAACGGCATCTGCGGACAAACCGATTTAACCATATAGCAAGGACAGGCCAATGAAATTGGGCATTCTCAGGTCTCTGCTTGCGAAAAACATAGATCGACCAGCTTGACCGTATTGGTGTTCAAAGCCTTGTATTCTGACAAAATTTGTCTTTCATATCATAATCCGGATATAAGTTATTAAAAAAACTCTGCGATATATGAGAGTTAAGACATAAATATTCATGGCATAGTCTTTGCTAAAATCAGCTTGTCCTTAAAAATTACCAAAATCCGAACAGTATTGGAGTAAGCATGGAAGACAGGCTCAAGATCCTACTGGTAGAAGACGACCTTAGCTACGCCCAGCTTGTTCAGATGATATTGGCAAAAGCCAAGGATGCCTCTTTTGAGGTAGAATGGAAAGACCGTCTTCAGTCGGCTTTAGACCGGTTATCATCCGAAGAATATGACCTGGTCCTCCTAGACCTGAGCCTGCCTGATAGTGGAGGAATAGACACATTCATCAAACTGCATGCACAGGAGCCATACGCACCGGTCATGCTCCTAACCGGAACCGATGACGAGACCCTGGCCCTAAAAGCCGTTCAGATGGGCGCTCAGGATTATTTAGTCAAGGGAGATGTTGATAGCAAACACCTGGTACGCTCTATACTTTATGCCATTCAAAGACATCGGGCTCAGATAAATGAACAGAGACAGAACCTCTGGAGTAAGGAAAACAACCTCAGAAACGTCATAGAAAGAAATGCCGACGGGATAGTCATCGTAGATAAAGACGGAATGATACTTTATGCCAATCCCGCTGCAGAAGTCCTTTTCTCCCGCAGTAAGGAAGAGCTAATGGGTGAGGTTTTTGGCTTCCCCCTGGAAATAAACGAAAAAACACAGGTCAACATAGTCAATAAAGATGGGAGCAAGCTAGTAGCAGAAATGCAGGTGGTCAAGATTAAGTGGGACGGTAAAACCGCTCATCTGGCATCGCTCCGAGACATAACCGACTACAAGAGAAACGAGGAAGCATTGAGAAACCAATCCCTCACCGATGAGCTTACCGGTTTATACAACCGACGCGGTTTTTTAACCCTGGCCGAGCGATACTTAGATTCGATAAAAGGAACAGATGAAAGATTCCTGGTTTATTTCTTAGATATGGACGGGCTAAAACAAATAAACGACACCTTCGGCCATAAAGAGGGCAACCAAGCCCTTATGGAGATAGCGCAGGTACTGAGGCAGACCTTTCGTACCTCCGACATTACTGCTCGCCTTGGAGGAGACGAGTTCGTGGTTCTTGTTAAAGACGTCTCTAAAGACTGCGCTGAAATAATCTCCAGAGCCTTACATAGCAGCCTGGAGGCGGTTAATGCCAAGGGGAATCGCCCCTACAAACTATCCGCAAGTATAGGGGTAACCTGCTATGACCCTAATCAGCCCAGCTCCATCGAGGAGCTTCTGATTCGTGCTGATGAGCTGATGTACTCAAACAAACAGAATAAAAAGGCTATAAGCGCACCGCGATCATCATATCCGGTTCTGGCTAAAGCTCAAAGCAGGTAGTAGACCCTGTCAAAGAACAAAGTATTACTTTCACTAAGGATATTCCTGAGGAGTCGGCTAACTGGCGGCGTTGACCTTGGCTGGCTAAATCATTATAATTTAGCTTACTTGTAAACAAAGTAAGTAAGAAGGAGGATGTGCGAAAATGAAGAGATTAGCCTGCACCTTAGCTCTTGGAATACTAATCTTTAGTTCCACTGCATTTGCTCAGGGAGCGGGTCAACAGGAAATTACCGTATATGACCCGGCTGATGCGATTCATCCCTTCAAACTGGCCAGTCTGGTTATCCGGCCTCCGGTTGCGCTTCTCAATATTTTCATAAAAGGCGGCTACTGGGTTCTAGACTCTAAGCCCATAAGGGGGGCGTTCGACATAGACTACCAGCCACGAATGAGCATAGACGAAGATTACTGAGTTAAAATGAACCACCCGGCAGCGAGTTGCAGGGTATCCGAAAATTTCCCCTCCCTTGATGGGAGGGGATGAAGGGGAGGGTGAAACACCCCCATTCCATCCTTTAACTCGAAAAAAGACTGAAATTTAACTACCGATAAACTTCTCCAGTATCGCTTTTCCAGTGTGCAGCCTATTCTCCGCCTGCTCAAAAACGATCGAGTTAGGCCCGTCTATTACTTCGTCCGTAATCTCCTCGCCCCGGTGAGCGGGTAGACAGTGCATCACCAACGCACTCGACTTTGCCATAGAGAGAAGCTCCTCGTTAATCTGGTAGGGTTTAAAGATTTTGAGCTTTTCCCTGGTGCTTTCTTCCTGCCCCATGCTGACCCATACATCGGTGTATAGCACGTCTGCTTTCTCTGCGGCAACCTTAGGGTCATTCACTATCTCGATTTTCTGAGCCCGATACTCCTCTCTGGCTTTCCTCAGTATGTTCTTATCCGGCTCATATCCCTTGGGAACCGCTATGCTCAGATGAAAGCCAAATATCGCCGCAGAGCCGATCAAGGAATTGGTTACGTTATTTCCGTCCCCGATATAGGCAAGCTTTATTTTATGGACGTCTAAGCCCTTCTCCTTTATCGTAAACAGGTCTGATACAATCTGGCAGGGATGCTCTAGGTCGGTAAGGGCATTAATTACCGGAATTGACGAATGCTCGGCGAATTCTTCGATCCTCTCTTGGCCATAAGTCCTGATTATAACCCCGTTAAGATATGAGGAGAGTACCCTTGCAGTGTCGGCTATGGTCTCGCCTCGACCAAGCTGTATGTCCCGTGGGTTCAGATATATCGGATTCCCACCTAAATCCATTATTCCGACTTCGAACGATATCCTGGTCCTAGTCGAGAGCTTCTCAAATATCATCCCCACAAATTTACCCCTTAAAGTTGGCTGTACCTTTCCCTTTTTCTTGAGCGCCTTGAGCTGAGCGGCCCGGTCGAAGATGGATTCTATTTCCCCTTTCTCCAGGTCAAAGATGCTGAGCAGATGTCTCGGCATTAAGACACCTCGCTGAATGACTGGTTAAATTTATCTATCGCAAAATCGATTTCACCTTGATTCACTATAAGAGGAGGGAGTATTCTTATCACCCTCTCCTGGGTGAGAATGGTAAGAAGCCCCTTAGCCATGCATTTGCCAAAGACCTGCTTTGCCTTATCCCTGTCTTTAAGCTCAATTCCCAGAATAAGACCCTTCCCCCTCGACTCTTTTATTAACTTTTTGTATTTCCTCTGCAACAGAGTAAGCCTATCCAGAAAATAATCGCCCATCCTAGCCGCATTATCCAATAATCCATCACCGAGTATGGTTTTCAACACTGCGCAGCCGGCGTGCATAGCTAGGGCATTCCCACCCAGGGTAGAGCCATGAGAACCCGGAGTCAGATACATGGCAACCTCATCACGCGCCAAGACCGCACCACAGGGTATCCCACCGCCCAAAGCCTTGGCCAGGGTCATTATATCCGGCTCCACACGGTAATCTTCGTAGGCAAACAACCTTCCCGTCCTTCCCAGGCCGACCTGGATCTCGTCGAGTATTAATAGTACCTTTTTCCGATGGCAAAGCTCCCTGACATTTAATAAATAGTCGCTCGGGGGAATTACCACGCCGTTTTCCCCCTGTATCGGCTCGAGCATCACCGCACATATCTTTTCATCCTTAAGCACCCTTTCCAGCGGCCCTATCTTTCCATAGGGGACGAACTTGAACCCGGGAACGAGCGGGGTAAAACCCTTTTGATATTTCTTATGCCCGGTGGCGCTCAGCGCTCCCAGTGTTCTACCGTGAAAGGAACCCCGGGCCGAGACTATTTTATATCTTCCCCCATTTGCCTCGCCCCATCTCCGGGCAAGTTTTATTGCTCCCTCGTTGGCCTCGGTACCGCTGTTGCAGAAAAAAACCTTGTCTGCGAAAGAGTTCCTCACCAGAATCTCTGCCAATTCAACCTGCGGCTCTATGTGATATAAGTTGGAGACATGAATCACGCTTTTAGCCTGCTCCTCTATGGCATTCAATATCGCCGGATGGCTATGGCCTAGGTTTGTCACCGCGATCCCGGTGGTGAAATCGAGGTATCTTTTACCGTCTTTATCCCATAACCAGCACCCCTCTCCTCTCACCGGTACTATGGGATATCGGGAATAGTTATGGATTAGGTATCTCTCTGATTTTGAGATAATTTGTTCGGTGTTCAAAGCAGTATCTCTGTCCCCACGCCGGCATCGGTGAATATCTCGAGTATGAGTGCATGCTCCACCCTTCCATCGATGATATGCACCTTATTGACTCCCTCGTGTATAGCCTCTATTGCACACATAACCTTGGGTATCATTCCTCTCGAGATCACTCCCTTTCTTATCAGCTCCCTTGCCGATCGCTCATCGAGGGAAGAAATTAGGTTCTTCTCTTGATCCAGTATTCCCGGCACGTCGGTGAGGATAACCAACTTCTCCGCTTGAAGCGCTCCGGCGATCTTTCCGGCAACATGGTCGGCATTTATGTTGTAAGACTTGCCATCCTCGTCAAAGCCGATCGGAGCTATTACCGGAATGAAGCCCGACTGCTCAAGGACCTTTATCAAATGAGGGTTTACCTTTTCCACCTCACCAACCATTCCCAGGTCGGTATCCTCCGGTATGTCCAGGCCATTGTCATGAGCGAGCTTCGATACGTCAATTTTTCTAGCGGCTATTATTTTCCCTTCTTTTCCGGATGCACCTACCGCCTTACCGCCGAGCGAGTTTATCGCTGAAATTATCTCCTGATTGACCTTCCCCACCAGCACCATCTCCACTATTTCCATCGTCTCGGAATCGGTAACCCGGAGCCCGGCGACGAACTTGGACTCTATTCCCAGTCTTCCCAGAAGACTGCCAATCTGAGGACCCCCTCCATGAATTACCACCGGATGCATCCCCACATACTTCATGAGGACAATGTCGCGGGCAAAATTATGCAGCTCCTTCCCGCCTATGCTCCCGCCGTACTTCACCACGATGGTCTTGTCGTAGAATTCCCTTATGTAAGGAAGGGCCTCGACGAGCGTTTCCGCCTTTTGAATTAATTCTTTCATTTAGGGTAGGTTAGCCAAAAATATAAGCTAACTATTATATAGTAAATAAAGTTTGTTGCAATAAAATAAGAGAAATGTTGTAGAGACACGCCACGGCCTGTCTCTACACTAAAGGGCACATCAAATATAAATGTTTGCAACTAATATAATTAGCCTATTTAATTAATCCGATATAATCTGTTATATTTCCTACCCGGGAATTAGCTAATATGACCGCAAATAAGGACGACATACAACTCGACATAAGCGAGAAAGGAAGAAGAAAAGACGGGACTCCCATATCGTTAGACCGGAG